>CAZVXJ010000195.1:0-6423 GCA_964631675.1 uncultured Alphaproteobacteria bacterium | reverse complement strand
CCTGCCTCTTGCTTTTTCCAGGGTGTGAGGCACATGTCCAGAATTTTGTGTTCCATAATGGCGCTATGATGCGCATGAACCGTCAACTCAACCGGGTCGGCGGTATCAATAACTCTGCAGACTCGCTCTGGCTCTCAAACTGTGTTTTTGATTCGTGCTTCATCGGCATTGGATTCTACGGACCGGTCAGTATTGATCACTGTACTTTTGTTGCATGCGAGCAAGCATGCGTGTCACTTCAAGCAAATCTTCTCCAGGCGACGTTCTCTTCGTTCGAAGGTGACGGCTGGTCGTTGGTCTGGTGCGGAGATGCGTCAATTGTTGAGAACTGTATTTTTGCCGGTAACCAGTCAGGTTACCTGTTGCGATGCGCGGACGAGAATATTGTCCTAGATGATTGCGTCTTTGGTCCCTCTGGTCCCCACATTTTTCCCGCAGTCTACATGATAGCGCGTTCAAATTGTTCGATCATTGGCTGCGAGTTTTCAAACCTGCAATTGGGTCTCGCCGCCCTTGAGGTGGATATCGATTGTGAGTTCACTGTCTCGCCGCCAGTGATAGTTTCCAATAACGTCTTTCGAGGAAACAGGAGCGAAGTGGGACAAGGCGGGTGTTCGATGTATTTGCGGTGTGAGGAACTTTACGAGCATGATAATCTGGGCACGGTCAACAACAATATTTTCGACAGCTGCAACTCATTCATTTCCTTGGCGAATGCAATCAGCACTACATCCAAAATCTCTATGGACAGCAACCGGATTTCACGAATGACTCCGAACAGCACACCCGATGTGCACGCTCAACACATTGACGACGATGCACGCGCCAGATACAACTATTTTGAAGCATTTGGTCTTGCGCTGGCATGCGATTCGGGAACCTTTGACGCCCGTCTGAATTGGTGGGGTGATTCCACCGGCCCCACTCACATATCTAATCCGGGCGGACAAGGCGGACAAATCAGTAACAACGTAAGTTATGAACCGTGGCTGACCGATACTGTACCCACATCCGCTGGCGAGTCATTTTTGCCCATGACATCTTCATTCGCGGTCTACGCGTATCCAAATCCGTTCAATCAGTTGGTCTCACTAAAGCTTCATGTTGATGTGCCCGCGGACTACATCGTCAATCTGTTCAATCTCAATGGACAGATCGTACGGCAAGTCTTCAGTGGACACTTGGACAACTACTCCGAATTGAGCTTCGGTGCCGACAACCTATCCAGCGGAGTTTACTTTGTTCGAATGGCTCCGGCGAATCTCTCGTCACGCTCGGCCACGGCAAAATTGCTCTTGCTGAAGTAACGGAACTCAAGCTTCTATACAAGAGACGGCGACCCATAAGGATCGCCGTCTCTATTTCAATGCTACGACCGTGTGCCTACTTTTTGTATCCTGTTGCCGCCTTATTCGGGAACGGCGGCATCTTCGGCCACTCCTTCGGATCTTCCTTCATTTTCTTTTGCAGATAGTCTATCGCGTAGTCCAGCTGCTGGTCAACGCCCTCGAGAACTTTCTTCGGTTCATTTCCCAATTCAAGATCGGGATAAACGCCGGGACCTTCAATCAACCACTTGCTCTCTGCGCCCCAACCCGTAAACTCCGGCTGCGTGAAGGAACCGCGGTCAATAAACGGCTTGTCGCCGCGAATGCCAACCCAGCCGCCCCAAGTTCTCTTGCCAACCAGCGGACCAAGCTTCAGCCGCTTCCAGCCTTCAGAAAAAGTCTCGCCATCCGAACCCGTTTCCTGATTACACAATGCGATCATGTGACCGTAAAATGCACTTCCCGGACCAAAGTCTCGATTGCCGTTTCTGGCAGTTCCCCAATTCCATACCGTGCGCTCAAGCTGCGACAAAATCCAAATCGCGATGTTACCGCCGCCGTTGTAACGCACATCCATAATCAGCCCTTTCCTCTTGGACTGTGGATAATACTCACGCATCCATTGGATCATGCCGTCAAGACCCATGTCACTCAAATGCACATAGGCGATCTGATCGCCCGCCTTCTTTTTCACATAATCCATCCGGCTCTGCACCCAATCCCAATAGCGCAGGTCCACTTCTGATGAAAGTGGCTTTACCACGACTTCGCGCGCACCATCGAGCGATGGCTTGCTGTTCAGTGACACGATGGTGAGTTTGCCCGCCTTGTTAACCAGCAGTTCCAGGTAATTTTGTACACTGGTCACGGGTGTGCGGTCAATGGCAACGATGTACTCGCCTTCCTTGACATTCAGCCCCGGCCAGCCGAGTGGACTGGTGTTCTTGCTGTCCCAGCGATCGCCATAGAAAATCTTGTCAATCTTGAAGTATCCGTCAGATGTGCGTGACGCATTAATGCCAAGCAAGCCAACGCCGATAGATTT
Organism: uncultured Alphaproteobacteria bacterium; assembly: GCA_964631675.1. GTDB lineage: Bacteria > Electryoneota > RPQS01 > RPQS01 > RPQS01 > CAZVXJ01. The sequence continues at coordinate 4,050 of CAZVXJ010000195.1, read as the reverse complement.
TGCGCTCTGCAGATCGCCGCCGCTGATATAGGCATGGCCCGCATTGAGTTCGCTAATCATCTGCGCGATGACGTCATTCAATTCGTCTCGCGTATTGATACGCGGTAGCAAACTCGCGTAATGCGCCTTCTGTGCCTTCCAGTCGATTCCGTGCATCCCCGGATCGTAGAAGAAGTCGCGCTGCAGCCGCCATCCCTCATTGAAGATTTGGTTCCATTCCACACGGGGATCCACATCATAGAACCAATCCTCCAGATGCAGTCCCGCTTCCTTATCATCCTTGTCCGGTTCTGGTTCTTCCTTTTCACCGGCGTCCATCACCACAAAATCGTCTTTCTTTCTCACAACTATCTTCTTGAGGTCATGAGACAGCGAGAAGCCCCGCACACCCTTTGTCACTTTGTGGGTTTTCTTCTTCTTGATATCGAAAAGGCAGAGCGTGTTGCCCGCGGGCTCCTCGTCGCCCGCCGCGCCATTGCGCCAGCCTCCCGGAGGAGTTGAACCAAAGTAAAGTTTGCCCTCGATAGCTGTCAACCCCCAGTAATTTCCGGCATCCACCGGAAACTCCACAATGCGATCAGCCAGGCCGTCCCAGTCAATCTTGACATCTACCTTTTCCTCTTCCTTGTCGTCTTTCTTCCCGTTTTTGTCGTCACCCTTGTCCTTCTTACCCTTCTTGCCCTTGTCGTCATCGTCATCATCCTTGTCCCCATCCTTGTCCTTCTCATCGTCCTTCTTGTCCGACACTATGGTGTCGTCAGTGTATTGATAAGGACTCTTCGTGTCATTGGCCAGGGCAAGGCCGTAGACACGATCTGGTTCGCGAATGATGAACGCCCAGTCAATTGCAGAACTCATGGGATTCATGAATCGCGAGGAAATGAAGTACAGCCATTTGCCTTTCGGATCCCACGTCGGCGAGTAGCTGGAAAAAATCGGGTCAGTCAACGCATGAATCTTTGAGCCCGCCAGCTCGTACACTTTCACCTGCGAATAGCCAGATTCCAAGGATACATCATAGGCGATGCACTTGGAATCCGGCGACCATTCGTAGTTTCGCATCTCCCAGCCTGATGTGTCGATCTTCGTCTGCGATCCCGTTTCGAGATTTACAAGCCACAGGTTGCGATTGTTCTCTCCGTAACATGCATACTTCCCGTCAGGAGAAACGGCCGGGTCAAAATTCCAACCGCCCTTACCGTCGCAAACCTTCTTCGGTTCGCCCGGCTTCTTGGCATCATAGAGATACAGGGCCTCTTCACCGGTCATATCCGACCACGTCAGAATCTTATCCCCCTTTGGCAGATAGACGGGACCTTTCTCCCTTGCTCCGTTGGTGCGAGTAATCTGATGAATCACGCTCTTCTTTTCCGTCGATGCGGTGAACAGGTCGCCGCGCGCGCCGATCAACAGCCGCTTGCCATCCGGCGAGAGCGCGAAATCGCCAGTGTAATCGTCCGGCGAAATGAACTTGTCGCGAGTCTGCAACCGTTCACTTGGCAAAGTGACGTTCACGATCGCCGCCTGGTTGCTCTCGATATCATACACCCAGATGTCGGCACCAAGACTGTAGGAAATTTTTCCTCCCCACAGCGATGGCCAGCGAGCGTCCCAATCCGTATGGAAGGTGTGCTGCTGGATGTCCGAGCCATCCGGTTTCATCGAGTGGATGTTCATGCGGGCATCATTGTCACGCATGAAGTAAACGCGATCTTTGTACCACATGGGTGACGCGTTGTTACCCTCCCACGTCGTCACCTGCTTGTAGTCGTGCGATTTCAGGCTGCCGACCCAAATTTGCTCGGCCCAACCGCCTTTGTAGCGCTTCCACGTGCGAGTCCCCAGAGAGAACTGCGTATATGCTACGCGATCGCCGTTCGGCTCGAAAGCGATGTGCGCCGCCCAGTCAATTGGAAGTTTCTCCGGATAACCACCACCAGGAGAAATCGTATACACCTCAAATGTATACGGACCCGTTTCGGCAACCGATCGATAGGCGATCTTGCCGTCCGGTGTCCACGAACTGACGATATCCGGCAGCGGATGATAAGTCAGCCGCTTCGGCTCACCGCCGCCAGACGGGATGACATAGACATCGGAATTGCCGTCATAGTTGCCTGTGAATGCAATCCACTTACCGTCCGCTGATACCATCGGAAACGACTCAACACCGCCGGCAGAGGTCAGACGGCGAGCCGTGCCTCCGCTCAGGGGAGCTTCCCACAGATCACCCTCACTGTTAAAAACTATCGTGTTGCCAGCGACGGTGGGCCAGCGGTAGTAGCCCGCGGACTCGGCGGCCGCAGCTTCGTAACTTATTGCAGACAGCAGTAAGGCAAGCACGAGCACGACTCCGACCACAACACCAAGGACTAGTGTTGCAGCGAATGCGACCATGCCGAACACGGCGGAAATCATGATGCCGATAGCCTTGAAGAAAAACGCGACCAGTTTCATTGGGTACCCTTCACTCTGGACTGAAAAAAATAGGCAGGTTTCACGCTCTGGTAGAGAGTCAAATGGTGAGATTTGTTGCGGACCATTAATATACTAAAACCACCTCAAATGTTCAACCCTTGGCAGGGTTGAGCGAATGTGCAAACCTATGCTACGGAGCTACCTCAACCAGGACCTTCCCCGAGAAATTGCTTTGAGAAGGCGTGATGTCACAAAACCTGCAGATGGTCGGGGCAATATCCCGTACGTCCACCGGATCGTCAACAATCTTTGGTCGAATCCCTGCTCCGAAGAACAGAATCGGAACCTGCCGATCGTAGTCGTGCGCCGTACCATGCGTGGTGCAATCCGAAGTTGGCAGCCAGTTTGGCTTCAGGTGAATGTAGATGTCTCCGCTTCGATTTGGAAACGTCCCATTGCTGGCATAAGGTTGAAGAGAGTCGCTTTGCACGCCATCTGAATGGCAATCCAGTGCATGGTCAACTTCGCTTCGTTTCATTAACATCTGCGCAGCCAGCCGTGCGGTCCCATCGTTTTGAGTGACCAAAGAGTCATTCAAATACGCCCAGGGCCAGAGGATACGTTCGACGTACACTAACGTATCTTCTCTGTTGGTCAAATCTTCGGTTAGGCTGGCATTCAGCCAGTCTTGAATGACTTTCGTGCGTATTCTTCCGCCGCCTGTGAGAGGGTCTTTGGTCTGCAGGAACTCCGGTGCCCGAGCCACCCCATGGTCCGCAGTCAACACAAATAGGCACTCGTCCAGTCCAACTGTTTCATCAAGAAATCTCAACCATGAGGCGATCTGATTGTCAGTTCGAATAGTAAAGTCGAGCATTTCGTGGCTATCGGGCCCGTAAAGATGCCCTGCCTCATCGTTGCTCGAAAGACTTATCGACAAGAAGTCAGGGTTGTCGTCGAATCCGAGGGACTCTGCCATCACGCACTCGCGCGCCAAGTCAAAAACTATCTCGTTTCCGAAAGGTGAGATGGAAAGCTCAGCAAAGTACTTTTCGTCGGGAGATTCTGATTGGCGTCCGATTGTTTTGGGCAATACATTCGTAGTTCCAGCCTTGTTTCCGGTTTCCCATGGGACATCGTCTGCGCTGCATCTCAAGAATGCCGCTTCGGGCAGATCAGTTTTCCACTCAGACTTCAAGAATCGGTCGGCGCGACGGGCTTGGTTATATGATTGTACCCAGGATAGTAAATACTGCGAATAATACGTTGATGTCACAAAATTCCCCGACTTCTCGTCGAACCAGATGGCACCGTCTGGGTTCATTCCACCCATAAGGACAGCGGCACGATCCTTCAAGGACAAACTCCAGACCTTACATTCCGGCATCGCTTGATTTTGGAGTACATCCCCTATCCCTGGACCGATCAGTTTCTTTGGTGATGCCGCTCGACTAATTGACTTGGCACCCACGATATGGGCCAGAGTGTCTTCGACGCAGTAAACTGTCTTGCGTGTTTGGGGGTCCCACCAGTTGTTCAGAACAATCCCGTGTGCATTCGGATTTCTCCCGGTTCCAAACGTTGCATGACCCGGACCGGTCAATGTGGCGCCAAAGCTGTATCCGGCTTGGC
>CAZVXJ010000194.1:0-6428 GCA_964631675.1 uncultured Alphaproteobacteria bacterium | reverse complement strand
CCAGCGGCGAGTTGGCCACCGCGCCCGCCAGCAAGCCGCAGCTTCCGTAGTACCGCTGGCTTTGAACCCATTCATCCATCTCGTCGGAAGTAAATAAATCGGGATCCACAATCAGCGCCGCAAGATGCTGCGCGTCGCCATTCATTGACCTCCACAACTGCAGGGCGAGTTTGTGGTCGCGCTTGATCTGCTTTTGCAGCGCGTACAGATTAGCGAAGCTCACGCCAAACAGCGGCTCCGGCATGCCGTGACGCTTGTACGTTTTTTTCGTCTGCTCGCTGCCCATGCTCTTCAACCGCTTCATCACCTCGTCAAATGTCATTGGCGTAGTTCAATGTATGAATTTTGTCCTTTGAATTTTGAACGTCCTACTTGCGGTGAGGGTGGGATTTGCGATCCGTCCCTCTGAGTCGCCCGAGCCGCGCCTGTGAGGATAAATTCGCGGCCGGACAAGTTAGTTAAGTTGTGTCAAATCAAATATCTAAATTAAGTCTATCGAGCCGGCCTTTTGCGTAACTATTTTGTTAACTTGGTCGCACGCTCTTGACAATTCAAGCAGATTGTATTTGTTTTAGATGAGCTGTTTTCTACAACCATCTATCAAACGGCTGAGTGTCAAGAATCCGAGGAGGAAGTTCGATGAAAGAATTTTTCATCAGTTTATTGCTTACGTTTGCATTGACGACCGCATGCTTTTCGCAGACACGATTTTATGTGGTACTGAACGGTGCGAGCGAGGTGCCGCCGAACGCCAGCACTGCTTGGGGACGAGGGACGATGGTGCTCAGCGCGGATCAGGACTCGCTCTATTATTCCATTGTATGGAAGCTTGGCAACACCTATACGAATTCACATTTTCACATCGGCCCTGTCGGTGTGAGCGGTGCTGCGGTGTTCGGTCTTCAGAATGCCAACGCAACGGGTGCGCACGGCGTGTGGGCCATAGATGCGGCCAATCTCAGCCGGCTGTTTAACGACAGTGTGTATGCGAACGTACACACAAATATTTTTCCCAATGGCGAAATTCGCGGGCAGGTTTACGACTCGGTTTTTTCCGATACAACCTTTGAGGCTCATCCGCGTGGAACTGCCGAAGTTCCGCCGAATATCAGCACCGGCTGGGGATTGGGCCTATTTTGGCTGAGTTCGGATTATGATTCGATTTATTCCGCCACCATGTGGAGGTTACAGGGAGCCTATTCCGTTTCACATATTCATGTCGGACCACCCGGAGTCAACGGCGCGCCTTGGGTGGCCCTGCAGAATGCCGGCCCAACCGGCTCGCACGGCGGATTAGCCATTGATGCACTCCATCGAGGCAGGCTCTACCACGACAGTTTGTACTGCAACGCACACTCCGACCTCTGGCCGGGGGGAGAGATCCGCGATCAATTACAGATCGTCATGCCGCCGAATCCGTGTGAACCGCCTGCCAATGATAACTGTCCGGGTATGGTTGTGAACTCGAATCCATTCGAGCATACGGGGGATATCACCTGTGCCGAATTTGATTTTCCCCACAGATTGGGAGGCAACGGCCCGGATGTGTTTTATCGAATCACCACGCCGTGCCAGACAACTGTATATGTCAGCACATGCCAATCAACTTTTGATGCTAAAGTTGATGTACATGCAGCCACCGCAGATTCCCTCGGTCCATTTCCGTGTCCGCCAGATTCAGAGCTTACCGATGATCAGCGCGATACGTGTGTTTTCATGGGAGAAAATTTGCGCTTTTCTTCCGGCCCGAACGAAACCCATTTCATCGTGGTCTATGGCATGCCCGGAGCGATGGGCGAATACACACTGCGCGTAACGGCTTCGGCATGTCCACCGGAAGAGCTTGTCATTCGGCGCAATGGAAACAACATGACCTTAAATTGGGCCCCCAGCGCCGGGGCAGATTCTTACAACATCTATCAGTCTGCGACGCTTCCGGTTCCGACAGATCCTGCTCACTTGGTCGGCAATACAGCGAATTCCTTCTTCGATGTCTTCGTGTGTGACTGCGACTGGAGGTTCTTCACCGTCACGGCGCAATCATCGCCATAGGTCATCTGCCAAGCTCTGTCTGTCCATAGGGGCGGCTCAGTGTGGGCCGCCCTTACTCATTGCTTGCGGTGAGGGTGGGATTCGAACCCACGGTACCCACAAGGAGTACAACGGCTTTCGAGACCGCCGCATTCGACCACTCTGCCACCTCACCAAATTCAAACGACAAATGACAAACTGCAAACGACAAAAGCTGACCGAAGCGGACTCTTCCCGTATCAGCCAAACATGCGCGGCTTTTCCAACATGCGGCGCAAAAGATGAATCTGTCCGGCATGATAAGATTCATGCGCCACAAAGAAGGCCATGCGCTCGGCAATCGGTTTGCCGTCCGTGGCCGGCGCGTTCAAATCCGCCGAATCCATAAACGCATCAATTTGTTCGAGCGATTTGCGCGCCGTTTCCAGCAACTCTTCGAGCGGATAGAGCGCCTCCGCGGGCACGCTCTCCGCACCGCTGACGTAGGGGTGGGATTTGTCCGCATTCCAAAACGGTTCCACGCCGAGAACCGTCAGCATCTGCGCGCGCGTGGCCAGAATGTGACCCGTAATCCAGTTAATCGAGTTGCCGCCGTTTTGCGGACGGAACAGACTCTCTTCGTGCGTCACGTCGGAGAGTCCCTTCAGAATCACGTGCTGCGTGAAGCGGAATTGCAGTTTGAGCGCGGCGCCACTCATCGTTCAGTTGCGCTCACTCGTTCCGTGTTCAACGCTGCCCGGAGCCAGTCCCCGGTCCAAACGGATCTTCTCCAGATCAAACAGCTCGTCGTCCAGTCCGGTATTGACTTTGAAGTGCATTACTCCGGTGGTTGAAGCAAGCGTGTCATCGATGAAGATTTCCGTCTTGAAAGGAAATTGAAAATCACCGTAGACTTTCTTGAACTCCGAGTGCACCCAGCGGACTTTGCGGCCATCGGGATCCACTCGCGATCCCTCCAGAATGACCAGTCTGCGCGTGCAAAGCAGGAGCTCGTAATGCGTACCGTTTTCTTCAAGCGTTACCACGCAGCACTCGCGATCCTGAATCCGCTTGGGCTCTCCGGCAACGGCATGGTCGAGCGAAAACCCCCAGCAGTTGTGCTCGACGGCATAGCCCTTCACCTCACTCGAAGGCAGCCGGGTCACCGGACCGTCTTCCGTCATTCTCCATCCATCGGTGCCGTCGAAGATCTCCAGAACTTCGAATCCGGTGGGCACCTCTTCGGCCACCGCAAGCCCCTCTTCTTCCACCTGCCGGCGCGTCTCCACGCGGGTGCGAACATCCTTGCGCAGTACAACCTGTTCGGTCACCGCGTTTCCTGATCTCATCTCCTGCAAAAGCGTGAAATCTCGCACATCGGACAGAAACTTCGCGCACTGCTGCTGCACTCGCTCCACGAGTCCGTTGCACGATGCATCGTCTCCCAAGGCAGGGGAGAGGCAGGTGCTGAGCACCAGCAGAATGGTGAACAAACTTGCTTTCATTATCTCGTGAGACGGTTCAGGCGGTGGTCCGGTTGCGGCCGCGGAGATCCGCGAAAAAACTGGACAACAACTCTCCGCATTCCTGACTGCGCACGCCGCGCGTGACGCTGCAGGTGTGGTTCAGGCGCGTGTCGTTCAGCAGACTGTAGAGCGTGTCTACCGCTCCCGCTTTGGGATCCGATGCGCCGTAGACCACAAGCGGTACTCTCGAAAGCACAATCGCCCCGGCACACATGGCACAGGGCTCTAACGTGACATACAGCACGCAGTCAATCAGTCTTCGGCTACCCAGCGTAGTCGCTGCCGAAGTGATCGCAATCATCTCAGCATGCGCCGTCGGGTCCTGCAGGCTCTCCAACTGGTTGTGCCCGCGACCGACAATCATTCCTCCGTGGGTGATCACGCAGCCGACCGGTACTTCGTCCTTTTCGGCGGCAATTCGGGCTTCCTTGAGTGCTTCGCCCATCCATCGTTCATGGTCAGGCTGCATGATGCTCAGCGGAAAGTCCTGCATGTCGCTCCTTAGGGGGTGGCAGGTGAAACACACTGCGTGTCGCTTGGCTGATGAGGCAAGCTGTGATGTCAGTGCGAGATCTTTTCGTACGCCCGTAGGGATTCGAACCCCAAACCTTCTGGTCCGTAGCCAGACGCTCTATCCAGTTGAGCTACGGGCGCATCTTCAACCGAAACAAGGTTTTGAATTCTCGTCCGGTTTTCTTAAGGAATGATAAGTATAGGGATTTTGAGAACTAAAGTCAAGGACTGCTTTCCCGGAGGAGGGGTATCTTGTCGCTGACGTGTGCAAAGAATGAGGCCGCTGACCGCGGCCTCATGAAAGCTCATATCGATCTCGCAGCCCTCGATTACTTGGTGGGCTTTGCCTCTGGCTTGGTCTCTTCCGCAGAAACTTTGACCTCGGCGGGCGAGGGAGCCGAAGGCTGGACAGACAACTCGGAACCATCCGATCCCTTGGGAAGACCTTTCGCACGGGTGAGGAGTGCACCGCCCGCGTCCACGGCAGTCACGAGGTAGAAATGCTGCACCGGAGCAAGATTGACGGCCCCGAGATCGTCATACTGGGTCGTAGCCGAACTGCCAATCAGCGTGGCAGGTCCGTGTACGAACAGCGCGTTGGTAGAACGATAGACATTATAAGACACCGCACCGGCCACGGGTTTCCAGGCCAGTCGCATGTTGGCTGACGGACCTGCGAGCCGCTGAATTACGAGGCTGTCCACGTCGTTCAGTGCAGCGATGGCGAATGTTGGCGAGAGGAATCCGGCATAGAGCGTGAAATTCTCGCTGGTCTGGACTCCGATCGGAGTCGGCTGGCCGAAAGCGCTCACGAGGTTGAAATTTGCAGAACTGGAAGCACCGCCTCCGGCATCGAGTACGGACTTGGTGATGCGAAAATTCTCACTCTGTTGCGGCTGGGCGATGACCACAGCGCACACGACCAAAACTGCGATGAGGCAACGAATCATATGATGACTCCTTTCTACTCTATGATTACCGAATCTACACTAATCTTACCGCGAAGTCAAGCGCGAGGGCGGGTCAGCAGGAAGATATTTTTGAAGCAAGATGTGAAGTATCGACGCAGCAAACCAAGGGTCCTCAATTCAGCGGCATAAATGTCTGTTCTTAAATGGGTTTACGGGGTGTGGCCGAACACATTCTTGAATAGTTCTTGAATAGAGTATTCTTAGATCCAAGATATTCAAGAATGGGTTTTCCGTAATGCGACCGCAATTCGGAAAATTACCCATAAGACAAGCAAAGAAAAACCACTATGTTGTATTAAGAACCAAAGTGGGTACCCATTCAGGGAACTTTTGGTCAATTCAGTCGTATAAACAGCACAGTACCTGAGTTGCGACCCCTCTCCGCTGCTTTCCGCAATTCCGCATCCGCCACCGAGCTGTGACTCGTTATTATGGCTTCAGACTGGTCATTTTCATGGGCGCAATCTGATCAAGCCTCGCCCGCAATTCCGCAATCTCCTTTTCCAATTTGTCGTTTGTCGTTTGTTGCTTGTCGTTTTCTTTACGGAGTTCCTCGTTCTGCTTTGCCAGCTCCTGTATCGCCGCCAGCGCGACGCCGCTCGGATCAATTGTCGAGATCATCGTATCACTTTCGCCGAGCTGGAATGTGTTCCAGAAATCCTGCGCCATCGGGCCGATGTGTTCGATGGACTCATCCTGCGATTCATAGCTCCACTGTTTGATCGGTAGCGCGCTGACTTTTTGCAGAATGGATTTCGTATCCACCAAACGTGCATTGGCTTTTTTGGTGCTGTCCGAAAACGTGCTCCATGCCCCGCCTCCCGGAGCGAGAATCGCCCCGTTACTGAGGGCCGAATTGGTATAGAACCGCACACCGCCTGACGCGCGTGCGACCCACATGTTGTTCCCGAAAGATTGCACGTCCGCCGCCGATGCGTCGCCCCAAACAAAGGTGCCGTCATGAGCTGCCCTGGCACGATTACCGGCCGCAAACGCGGCGTACCCCCCCGCATAATTGTCATTTCCTCCCGGAATAGCCGAGTAGTCACCAAGCGCTTCGTTGCGCGAACCGCCACCAATTGCCGAATACGAAGCAGCGGCATAGTTGGAATCTGCCGCTGTACCCCCACCACCGCCCGCAACGACCGAATATTCACCGCGCGCACGGTTATACATGCCGCCGCCAACGGTGCCTGCAACGCCAGTAATTGGTACCACATTATTACGACCACCGCCGATGGTTGCCGACGTCCCAATTGCGGCATTAGCATAACCACCGCCGACAGTCGAGTACGACCCGGATGCGGCGTTGACACCACCGCCGCTAACCGTTGAATAAACATTCGACGCAGCATTACTCTGTCCACCGGCAACTGCAGCATAGCTATCCGAGGCAATATTCTCAGCA
>CAZVXJ010000193.1:0-6447 GCA_964631675.1 uncultured Alphaproteobacteria bacterium | reverse complement strand
ATTCGTATTGGACTTCGCGGCGACTCCTACCAACCGAAAATGCTCGTGCTGATCTCGCAGAACGGCAAGCGTAGAGCGCCCGATCGATCCCGTCGCCCCCTGTACCAGCACCCGTCGAATCCTTCTCAAACTTCCAAATCTCGCGAAATTGTGCTGTAGTGCCGGGAGAATACCGTCCGGAATGAATTCTCCATGGCTGCTCTAAGGTCCGCGACAGAAATTCTGTGCCCCAGTTCCGCCTCGATGCATGTAGAATGATCGTGAAGGCGCAATTTTAACTTTGCATGGTCTTCATCCGAGCTGAGTGTCAGGTAATCGGCGATCCGTACATGATCATCACCCAGTAAAATCGAGCCATGCTGCAGGATGGCAGACTCCCATTTTCGCTGTGCGCTGCCAACGATTTTCTTACCACGAGCTGTCACTTCCCATCGCGAAGTACGAACAAAACATGAAGCACGATTTGATAGAGCTGAAAGCGGCTCACCACGTGAATCGACACGCGCGTCAACTCCTACTGATCGTAATCCTAACGCCAGTGCTTCACTGGCATTCTCCTGGACCCAACTCGTCATCCCGGGCGCATCCGCATTTGGAATAACTACCGCATAGGTCAGCTCATCGCTATGAAGAACCGCCGCACCTCCGGTCGGGCGATGGACAAATGGAGTCCCTTCAACAAAGAGCCTCTGATGGTCAAGCACGGTATCGGATTGGTGGTAACCCAGCGACACCGTAGGAACTTCCCATTCATAAAAACGAATCACGATTCCTGTCTCACTACGGGCAGCCGCCTCCATAAGACCGCGATCTATGTCCATCAGTGTTTGCCCAGCCTGCCGAGAATCCTGTCTAATCACCAAGTCCACTAGTCCACCTCTTCCTGCACTGTGCGATTTCCGGCCAGCAGCCCTCGCCTCGACTTTCCAACAAATTCCAAGATGTTCCTAACCTCAGGGACTGTTCCGAGTTCATTCTCAATTTCAATTAATGCCTGCTTGGTATTCAACTTTGACCGGAAGAGGAGTCGATAAGCTTTCCTCAAATTTGCGCAGGTCTCCACGGAGAACCCGCGACGCTTCAGACCGACCGCATTGAGACCGAAGTAACGCAAGGGCTGTCCACCTGCAAGTATATAAGGAGCCACGTCCTTGGGAACTCGCCAACCGCCGCCAATCATGCAATGTCGACCAATTCGAACAAACTGGTGTACGGGCACCATTCCTCCCAGAATCGCCCAATCTTCCACAGTGACATGTCCAGCCAAATTTACAGAGTTTGCCATAATGACATTGTCACCAATCGTGCAATCGTGCGCAACGTGCGAGTAGGCCATAAGCAAACAGTTTTTCCCCACCGTAGTCTTGCCGGTAGAAACTGTTCCTCGATTGACCGTACAGAATTCGCGAATGACCGTCTTGTCGCCTATAAGCACCTCTGTCGGTTCACCACCATACTTCAGATCCTGTGGTTCACCGCCGATGGCCGCACCGTGGAAAACCCGTACGCCCTCTCCCAGGCTGGCTCCGGAGTGAATTCTGACACAGGAGGAAATCCTGCATCCGGCAGAAATTCTGACGTTGTCGTCAATTACGGAATGTGCTTCCACCAGCACGTCATCTGCGAGTTCTGCACCCGGAGCAACAACAGCTGTGGGATGTATACTAGCCATACGTCCTCGGATTGATTATCGATCAACGACTGCCGCAGTCATGTCCGCCTCAGCCACCAATACTCCGTCCACGTGCGCTTCTCCTTTCATCTTACAGATTCCGCGTCGAAACAATATCATCTCAACCGTGAATCTGACTTGATCTCCAGGGATAACGGGCCGGCGAAACTTGACATTGTCCAGCCCGGTAAAATACACAACTTTGGTTTCCGGATTTTCGATTGAGTTTAGTAATAACACTCCCCCGGTTTGGCCCATGGACTCGATGACCAGGACACCGGGCATAATTGGATGACCGGGAAAGTGACCATCAAAAAAAGGCTCGTTTCTTGTAACATTCTTGAGTCCGACGACTTTCTCCATCGGACTCTATTCCAGTATCCTGTCGACCAAGAGCATCGGATACCGGTGCGGCAACAGTTTTTCTATAGAGGCTGAATCAAATACATATCCCTGTCCCAATTTGCTGCCGTACTTCTTGGCTACACGCTGAGATTCGTAGACCTTTCTGAGTAACTTCGCCACTTCAATGTGCGAGCGGTGCCCCCCTCGCGCAGCGAGTACGTGACCACGAATAGGTACACCGACAAGTGCGAGGTCGCCGACCAAGTCAAGAGTCTTGTGCCTTACTGGCTCGTTTGCGAACCTCAGCGGCCTGTTGTCCAATGTCGTCTTCCCAAGTTTCAACGCATGAGGCACATTGAACATGGTCCTGAGACGGACCAGCTCAGAATCCCCGATTTCCCGGTCGACAAACACGACTGCGTTATCAAGATTGCCGCCGCGAATTAAACCAGCTTCCTTCAATGGTTCCGTCTCGGAAAGCAAACAGAACGTGCGAGCGGGTGCAAACTCTTTTTCGAACTCATCCAGCGAGTACATTGAGGTATACTGAGTGCCAATGGATGCGTGTTCATAGTCTATCATGTATGTTACACGAAACTCCGACGACGGCACTATCACGATATCAACACCGGCTTTCGCATCGCGATAGCTCAGCGTCTTGTCCAGTTCGAGGTACTCGCGCGTAGCGTCCTGTTCGACGGTACCTGCCGATCGAATCGCCTCCATAAACGGGAGCGCACTTCCGTCAAGTGCAGGCGGTTCTTCGCCGTTAAGTTCGATTATGGTGTTATCTACTGCGCATCCGATTAGTGCCGCCAAGACATGCTCTACGGTATGAACTCGCACACCGTCAACACCCAGCACGGTTGCACGGGCAATGTCCACGACAGATTCGACAACCGCCGGAATTTCCACACCACCCTTTACATCCGTGCGAACAAATCGAATTCCGCTATTGGGTTCGGCGGGTTTGAACGCCAATTCCACCGCGCTGCCAGTATGCAGACCCGTACCGCGAAGAGTAACGGTCTCACCCAGCGTCTTTTGCCGCACACTCATTCGACCTTATCCTCCGCGCCTTGGGGGCCGAACACGGCTGACTCGAGCTTGCGAACACGTTTAAGTAGTTCTGGGAGCCTGGACGCTGCGGCCTCAATTTTCTTCCACAGAGAGTGGGGTCTGGCCGGACTGCCAGAGTACAATTCGCCGTCGGCAATTCCACCTGAAACACCCGACTGGGCTCCAATTCCAACACCGTCACCCAATTTTAAATGTCCCACAATCCCAACTTGCCCGCCGATACGACAATGATCCCCGATGGTAGTTGATCCGGATATTCCAGATTGAGCCGCGATGACTGTATGTGAACCAATCTTTACATTATGCGCCACCTGAATCAAGTTATCCAGCTTCGTTCCGGTTCCAATGACTGTCTGCCCCAAAGTCGCCCGATCAATGGTCGTATTGGCTCCTATTTCTACAGAGCTTTCAAGGCGTACAATACCAAGTTGAGGTACTTTGTCATAGCCTGACGCGCCGGGGGCAAATCCAAATCCATCGCTGCCGACAACTGCTCCGTCCTGCACTACGACACCATTCGAGAGCACGACTCCTTCACGAATACTTACGTGAGAGTGAATCTCACAGTCTTCACCGATGGACACCTCACCCGCGATGACTACGTGTGGGAATAGGGTAGTCCGGTCGCCAATCGTCGCACGCGGCCCCACATAGGTGAAAGCACCAATGGCAACATCTTTGCCGATCTGTGCGGTCGGATCGATCACAGCAGTGGCATGAATTCCGCGAGGGAGCCATTCAATACGCGGGTGAAAAACTGGCAATAGCTGCTGGAAGGCTCGATAAGGATCCCCTACTTCAATCATGACCTTAAGCGAGTGTGGTGTGCCTGGAGCCACCAGAGCCGCGCCGGCGCGGGTAGTCATAAGTTGCTTGAAGTATCGCGCATTCGCCACGAACGTGACTTCATCCGGCCCGGCATCCTCAATCTTGGCCAAACCCCTAATGACCAGATCGCCAGGACCAAGTACCGTACCACCCACCATTGCCGCAATCTCGGCTGTCGTCAAGACACAGTTCACTACTCTACTCTTTTTTCAACAAGTCCAGGACTCGATCGGTCAAATCGTGCTCGGGAAGTGCATAGACGATGTTTGCAGAAGCAGCATCGAACACAAAGTCGTAGCTGTCCTCTTGACTTACTTTTTCAATTGCGCCATTAATCTTCTCGAGAATCGGCTTCGATAACTCCAGATTTCGGGTGAACAAGCGGCCTTGCTCTCCCCAGACATCCCGCCGGAATGAATCCAGTTCCTGTTGTTTGTCGCGCACTCGCTGTTCACGCTCTGCACGCGCCTCATCCGAGAGCATCAGGCTCTGGTTCTTGAGTTCGTTATACATGTCCTCTACAACTTTTTCAAGAGTCTGCGCCTGCGTCATGAACTCGCGTTCCTCCTTTTGGAGCTGTTCGCGAGCTTCCTTGTAATCTTCGCTGGCATCGAGGATTCGATCCGAATCGACATAGCCGAGCTTGAGTTCTTTTGCGGATGCACTGTTCTGGCTTACCAATAATGCCAATGCGAACAGAAACGGAATCAGAAAGTGTCGTTTCAACTTCCAACCTCTATGGTTACTTGTTTTGCGGCTCTAGAAACCGCGGCCAAATTGAAAATGCGGAACCCACTCACTCTCCCGAATACCATCGCCATCGGGATCATAGTCGAGACCCAGCCCATAATCCAAACCGATCATCCCAATCAGCGGCATGAAGAGCCTGACCCCGATCCCAACGGATCGCTTAAGGTCTGAAGGATCCGTTTCTTCAAAACTTCTCCACACATTCCCGGCTTCTGCGAACGTGAGTGCGAAAATTGTGGGACTGCGTACAATCGGGTACCGCAACTCGAATGACTGCTTAAACATTGTTTTGCCGCCTTCGGGGTAACCATTCTTTTGGGGTCCGACCTCACGTTCGTCATACCCACGCAACTGAGTCCCGAGTGAAAGTCCCGATCCTCCCATGAAGAAGAAATCCAGGTAAGGTATATCATGCAAGTCACCTGTCAGTGCGTCTACAGCGCCGGCTTCTGACGCTCCAACAAGAGTCAATTGTCCGATTACCGGCGTATACCATTGAGTAGATATCTCTCCCTTCACGAATTGGTCATCTCCGAGTAATGGACCCCCTGTCAGTTCGGTTCGCAATGTGTTCACTGAACCTGACGAAGGAAACTCAGGATCATTGCGGCTGTCCCGTGAAATGATTTGAGTGAGCCCGGATGAGACGCGTGGATCATTCTCTGAGAGTCCGCGTGGATTACTTGCGCGGAAGGCTTCCGTAAAGCGAGAGTACTTTGTGCGATCAAGTCTATAAATGTAATCCAGCCGGAAATAGTCGTCCGGCCACTTCAATCTTCGACCTACCCTGCCTGTTCCACCAATGATGTCCTCGTCAAACCCGTATGTTGCGGCGTCACGATGGGTGTCAAAGAAAGACGCTCCCACCAGTGTTCTCGTGTTCTTGAACCAAGGTTCCGTGAATCCGATCGTAAACGAACGATAACTATTCCCGCCGAAGGTCCAGTCCAGTGAAAACTGTTGGCCATTGCCAAACAGATTATTCATTTGAAAACCGACCGACCCAAGAAACTTGTCACGCTGGCTGTACCCGACAGACACGTTGGCTTGGTCCGTCGACTTTTCTTCCACTTTGAAATACAAATCCACCGTGTTATCGCTTACGGGAACTACGTCAGGCGTAATATTCGCAAAGTAGTTTAGAATCGTAAGCTCGCGAACAGACCTTTGAAGTTTTGAGACATCAAAGGTCTCACCCGGGTAGAGCACAAGTTCGCGGCGGATTACCCGCTCCTTCGTCTTCGTGTTTCCTTCGACAAAAATCTGGTTGACCTTGAATTCATTGCCCTCAGTGACTTCAAAGACGATATCAACTACATTGCTGTCGCGAACTTTTTCGACAGGATCCACACCCGCGTAGATGTACCCTCTCTCGTAGTATTTGTTGCCTATGCTTGCGAGGCTGCGTTGAAACTCGGCTGAGTTGTACCTGTCTCCAGGAGACACCAGCAACTTTTGAGACAACTCTTCAGTGGAAAACAGCCTGTTCCCGCTCCACGAAAAGTCTCCGTACTCGTAAACTTGTCCTTCGGCTAATCTAAAAGTGACCGTCAGCCATCGCCTGTCCTCACTGTAAATAACCGAGTCGCCGACCACTTCCGCATCCCGGTAGCCATGGCTTCGATAGTACTCTCTCACGAGCGCTTTATCAGACTCCACATTTTCACGCTTGAAGTCCCCTGAGCGAAACAGGGTCTTCTTCTTCGTATCTTTGAGTCTTTTCCGCAGTTTCTTGTCATTAAAAGCGGTGTTTCCTTCAAACTCCACACGCT
>CAZVXJ010000192.1:0-6518 GCA_964631675.1 uncultured Alphaproteobacteria bacterium | reverse complement strand
GCTCTCGAACACACCGCCGGAACCGAGGGAGAGTCTGGTATGGTGGGTAAGACTGCTGGGTGGTCATCCGATGACCATGACGGCAGACCGCCATGACCGAAGTGTGGGGATGACGACTCACGTACCGCTTCTGGCCTCGATCGCACTGACGTCCTGGGTGGCTTCAAATCACGCTGGTGAGCCGCTGCTTGCAAAACTCGCGACCGGCGGTTTTCGCGACACGACTCGTCTTGCATCGCTCCCCCGGGAGGTCTGGGAGGCGGCACTGCGGTCAAATCGGCCGATGCTGGAAGCCGCATTGCGTGAGTTTCGTCAGGCTCTGGACGAGTGCATCTCCCGTTTTGGCTCGGATTCGCTTGGAGAAGTCTGGCGAGACGTCCACGACTTCCAGCGGCGAATCAGCCGTGAAAGGCCTGGCGACTGGGATGCGAATTGTGAGCTGGTGGTCACGGTTTCAGACCGACCCGGTTCCATTGCCAAGATTGCCAGCCTACTGGGTGTCAATGACATCAACATCCGAGATATTGGGGTGATGTATGTTAGGGAAAGGCGCGGCGGAACTCTGAGAGTCGTGCTGGAATCGAGGACCGATGCGCGACGGGCGGTGGAACTTCTGAAGTATCATGGATTCTCTGCCAAACAGAAGCTATAGTGCCGAACAGCGGCATGTTGCGACTAGAGAAATGGCGGCCCACGGGCCGCCATTATTGCTAACTCACTTCGTCAAGACTCTACTGGCCAGAGCCTCGGATTGCGGTCTTTAGTCCGGAGTACCGCCGCTTCAGAAACTCGAGTGATGCCAGATAGCGGATTTGAGTCTCGGCCATTTCGGCCATTTCGAGGTCGATATTGACTCCATTGGTCCCCGGTCCATCAGCACTTGGCTTCTCCCGAAGAGCTTTCGGCGCCAGGTCTTCAAGCCCGCCGTTTCCATCCAGACCGAGATGTCTACTATCCGACCGTAACATTGCCCCCGCCTCTCCCTGAAGCACTTCCTTCAGGTCGGATTCAAAACTAACCGCCATACGGCGATATCCCGGTGTTTCCGCATTGGCAATATTCTGCGCATGCGCCCGCTGACGCATGGACTGTGCATCCAGAGTCTTCTTCAGCACCGTAGTTCCCGGGGACTGATTTAGGATGAAATTCTCTATCAGATTATCGGCCATCGCGGTCTCCATTATCGAGAAATCGAAGCGTTGTCTGTAGTCTCATCGGCATACCCATGAGCAAACGCCATAAGCCCCAGTGCAAGATTCCGACCAGACGTTCCATGCCTGCCCAATCCACGGACCACGGGCTATCCTGCGGGAAACTAATGGATTCCCCGGGAAATAGTTGCCTATTGACTGACGAATTCCGAAACAAAGAGTGCCCGGCCAAAGGCCGGGCACTCTTCGACCAAGGGCAAAGCTGGCTCAGTTATCGGACGTGACGTAATAGAACCGCTTCACAGATAGCGGATTAGTATCCGTATAGTTCAGCGCATTAACCGTCGCCAGAACGACATAGGTATTTGGAAATACGGCATTGCCGTCATTCGAATAATAGACCTTATATGTTGTACAGGTTGAACCAAGTCCGGGCTGCCAACGCAAGGTGGTTGTGGTAGCCGCCAGATTGCGGATCACTGTGAGGCTGGCCGGATTGGGACACAGGGCCGATTCAAAGGGACTTACTCCGGCAAACACGAGCTGATATTCCCCGCAACGGCAGTCCGTGGTTGTGTCATGTTGCCCAACCGCCGCCGTAACGTTCACTGCACCGGATGGAATCGCCGAACCCAGGATAGCGTCGCAGCTGTCCACTCTGAATAGCACCGTATCCGTTCCGCTCAAGGCTACGTAGTTCGAGTCACCGTGAGAGAAGGTACCACCACCGTTGACAAATGTCAGGTTATTGACCTTGACAGTGCGTGATTCATACGGTTCAGCGCCACAGCTGTTCTGATTTGATGTAACCAGATTTGTCGCTATAGTAACGACTGCCGGCAGAGGACGCGTACCGAGATAGGACAAGACAGGTTCGAACGATGCAAAGGTCGAAAACTCGGTCAGTCCTCTAAACTGCGTAATGTAACCATCAATCATGACGGAGTCGCCTGCAATAATAGGACGGTCGACCCCCGGCATTGATTGAAAGACAGCACCGCCGAAAATCAAAACTGCACAACCATTGTCTTCAAGGAACGCACGAGTCTGACAAGTGTCTACCCATGTGACCACGCCACGAGTCACGACTCTTTCTTGAAGACGAGTGGGTATACCGCAGGCGTCCTGGTCACCGCGAATCTGACAAATCGTCACCGTATCAGGAACAAACGGCGGAGTGCAGAAGTTTGCAGCACCTGGTGTGCCTGCATCACCCGAACTGCCCGACCATACGGTATCTGCGGGGCACCAGTTATTCGTGTCGTTCGGCGAGGAATTCAAGTCACTAAGCTGACCACTTGAACCCGATGAATAGGCAAACGCGCTTGTGTATGCCAGTGTGGTGACAACCTGACCAAGCGTATTGCGGAGTGTGATCACATCCGATCCATTTGCGAGCGCAAGGCCCCAGCCGCCGGTTCCGAAGTGGAACGCAAAATTCTCCGGGACTCCCCCGTTGGTGGCCGAATCGGCGTTGTTGCAGAATACGAAATACTGTCCCGGGTTGATCGTGCCGGACTCGATCGTGTCTCGCCCTGAATTGTCCAAAAGTACCCAGCCTGACAAATTCACCGGGCTGGAACCCCGATTATACACTTCAAACCACTCGCCATTGTCATCCGTAACCACCGCTGGATTAGGCATGATCTCCGAGATAACTAAAGATTCAGCCGGAGCCGAGATGGTAAACCCGATGGTACTGTTCGGCAGAATGGGGTTGGCGGCCAAGTCCGTAACGTTGCTTACAGTGAGTGTATAGGTATTGGGGACAAGTTCGCTTGCAAAGCTAAGCCTGACAATGGTCGGATTCCCCTGGAGCACTGCAGATACAGGGGTGCCTACGCCGAGATTAACTGAATAGTCAGCCGGAGTTTCCGCATTGGCTTCAAAGAGACCTTCGGAGAAACTCACGTCAATCGAAGTGCCACTGACGATGGCTACACTTGACAAAGTCGGACGGGTTGTATCCACCGCACAGACCGAATTGACTGCACCGGGCGTGCAATGGCGATAACGACCCGTTGCTGCAAAGACGTTGGTTGACTCATGCCAGTCGCCTGGAACTCCGGACCACTGTGATGTTGAGTCACACTTTTCGATCGAGTTGCCTGCATTGCCGGCTGCAAGATCCGGAAAACTGACTGTGAAGGACCCATCCACTATCTGGAAAGCGCCTGCCGTCAACAGCACGACATTCTCTGGGGGGCTGTTGTTAAACGCCGACGGAACGGAGTCACCGCACACGATTTCGCCGGTGATTTCTGGAAGTTCTACTCCGCGGCTCAGAACCAGGTAGGCATAGGCCGGAAGTGAGGTTGCAGCAGGAACCTGGAAATACCCTTCAGAAGTGGGTGGAAAGTCGGGCGAATCCGCCACAATCCAATTTGAAATATCAATCGCCGCGCCTGTCGTATTGTGGATCTCGATCCACTCCACGTCCGTGGACGCCGTATCATCATACATCACTTCAGTGATGACTACCGCACCGGCTGCCACGGTGACATTTACTGTAAACGAGTCAGCCTGATTCACCGCCGCATTACCGAACAAATCCTGCACACCGTTGATCATCATCTGATAGGTGCCATTTGCGATCGGATTGAAAGTGAGATGAACCAGGGCATTATTCCCGCCATCACGGACGGCAAGAGTCGGACTGCCTACTCCGCCGCTAACTACGTAATTGCCCTCTATCTGTGAAGTGGTCAGGTCCACGGACTCATCCCAAAGGACTTGAACAGTCGTGTTGCCGAAAGCGGTGGCAGACAGCAAAACAGGCGGATTTACATCTCCGCACGGGCTGTTTGCCGCTCCGGGAGTACATTGTCTGTAGCGCAGTGAAGTGGAGAAGATGTTGGTGGACTCATGCCAGGCAGTCGGATCGCTTGTCCACGTCGCATTCGGACTACACTTTTCAATGGAATTGCCTGCAGCGGACAACGTACTCGGATATTGCGCGGTTAGCGAACCATCAATCAGTATTCCACCGGTTTGTGCCGTGTATAGGGCCAGGTTATCCCCGCCATTTCCCAGAGCCCAGTTTGCATCATACTCGGAGCAGACAATCTCGCCTGTCAACTCCGGAATAGTCAACTCGCTCAAAACCAGATAACCTCCGGCCGGAATGGTCGTACTTGCCGGAACCAATAGGGCACCTTCTCCGGTTGTCGGCGGATAAGTAGGAGTATCATGAACGATCCAGCCCGAGATGTCAATGGCACTTGCCGTCGTGTTGTGAATTTCTATCCACTCCAGATCCGTTCCCGCAGTGTCATTGAACATCACCTCGGTTATCACGACATCACCAAATACTTGTGCCGATGCGATTCCCGCATACGCGAAAATCGAGGCGACCATCCAAAATCTGAAACTAGACATCAACGAACGCATGAAAGTCTCCCGGAATTTATGGGGTACAAACGCTGCAAAAAATGACATGAAACTATCTATGGCGGTGTCCTGAGAACTTCCGCACCAATTTCAATCCCATAAGATAATCCAAAATGAGCCGCTTTGCAAGCGTCCGAAGTGCCGCGATTTGTTAGAATTCCATGAGATCCGAACTTGTCCACATCGAGTTTATCAACACCACGTACGACAAATCCAGTGCTTTCGGGGTGTTACTTGAATTCAGCGTCAAAACCAGAAACTTGTCACAGGACATGGTCGAATGGCCATGCCTCGTGGGTCACTAAAAATGAATCGGGGGTGAGGCATGCCTCACCCCCGACTGAGTGGATGTGACTAACTTTCAACCTGCTGAAGGCTCAGAAACCTGCAAGCCCAGTCGGGTCAAAGCGTCGGCTACTGTTTCCAGGTCAAATGGCTTCATGACTTGCAGATTAGGTCCGCCATTAGGAAGCGTGTATTCATCCTCGTCGGTAATTGCGAGACACGGCACATCACCGCAGCGCGATCGCAGATCGGCAAGGAAGCCGGGCGCATCATCGAAATCAGTCACATCAATCACAGCAATGCATGGCCGCAGTTCATGAGTAATCAGCCACACCGTCGCGTCATCGAGGCTTGTGAACACCTCATATTCCTGTTCCAGAATGTCCAGAAAACGCCGCGTTACGTCGCGCACAATCGGGTTTGAAATCACAAGCAGGCCGGGGCCTTCAGCCGTGATGATAGGAGCAGTTGTGATGGCCGGTGACGGCGGCTGCATTTCGTAGAAAGGCTGCTCCGTGTATTCTGCGGGTAAGTCTGCGCGCACTCGATCCAGCACAGCAAGGAGAGTAGGCACTCCTTCGATCTTGATCAGTTCACAGCGATAGTTGCAGCGAATGTTTCGACCATCAGGGGTCGCGGCGTAGAATTCCTCATCCGGCGTTTCTGCCTGCCAGGGAAACGCCGACAGCGAATCCAGTGTGTAGGTGAGCAGTGTATTTTGCGGCAGGCCGAACAAGTCACAGGCCTCCATGTTGCAGTCGAGTATTCTCGCATCGTGAGGATCAAGCAGAAGCACCGCTGCCGGAGTCAAATTGCAGAGGGAAGCGAAGTTTTGTATCGCCTGGTCGAACAGTGGCTGAGAAACTCCGACCGATTCGGGTCCGATCACAATTTCCGGAACAGGTTGGCCATAGAGCAAGACGTTATTGCCGAGTTTTTGCACTTCAAATTCGAACGCACGATTGGCAAGGGTCGCCTTGAATCGATGTCCATTCTCTGCATACAGTACGCCGGAAAGTTCTTGAGCATCTATTCCGGTAAGCAGGTGCTCAATTCGCGTAGCCGATTCTGCTGATTCAGCTATCTGCGTGGCGTACGTGTTACACTCGATCAACTCGCCGCCGGAAGTTACCGCAATGATGGGGTAAGGCGCGCTTGAATCCGTCAACTTCGAAGTCTCGCATAACGTGCTGGAATTCTCTTGAACCGGTTCCCCAAACTCTGGTGCATTCGCCACAGCATGCAGATGCACAAGTGTCTGTCCGTTACCATTTTCCGAGGTGAAAAGTCGAATGGCGATTAGTTCGCCGGAGAATAGTATGTTGGTCGGAGTAGCAAATCGGCAAGGTCCGTTGGCATCGGCAGGATGTTTTACAAGCAATCGAAAGAATTCGTCGGCATTCATGGTTGTGTCGCCATGTTCGAAGTTGATTTCGGCATGGGGCTTTCCACTCTTCAACCTGAAAAGCTCGGAGGCAGGCGGATTGGCACGCACGATTCGCCCATCGCTGCCGAGGACGATTAACGGGTCCGTGACCGATTGAAATATCGCCCTGTAGCCGCCATCAGGAGTCGCGATTCCATTGGCTGCATCGGTCACTGGGTTCGCGGCCGCCACTGGTGAAGGTGTGCCCCCGGTTCGATTCGCAGAGTAAGCCGTGGCGCCAAACAAAATCACACCGACGCCGATGA
>CAZVXJ010000191.1:0-6578 GCA_964631675.1 uncultured Alphaproteobacteria bacterium | reverse complement strand
AAAATGGAAAAGAAAAAGCAGCTACCCGTGAGTACGGGGAAGGTCGGATTCAAGACCTCGAACATGTACAGTGTGCCGATCGCGAAAGTCTGGGATGCGATCACGAAAGCGAAGCATCAGCAGAGCTTTTTTGTGGGCAAGGTGACCGGCGATTTCGGGCCGAAGCTGGAAGTCGTGAAGTGGCATTGGAAAAAGTACGGCGAGTTTCCGCTTTGGCCGACGGTCTTCCAAAAGGAGAAAAAACTGGAGTTTGTGTGGGAAGACCATACGAACAAATATCTCACGACGGTCACGTTCACACTGAAGAAAAAAGGCAAGCACGTGGAAGTCGAAATCGAAGAGCGCGGCTGGAAAACGAAAGATACGAAGAATGCGTTCGAGAATTGTCAGGGCTGGACGCAGTATCTGGCTTATCTGAAGACGTATTTGCAGCATGGGATTGATTTAAGGACGGAGAAAGGCTGAGACGCTGAGACACTGAAACGCTGAAAGAAAACCAAAGAACGAAGTCGAGATCCTTCACGTCGCTACGCGATGTTCAGGATGACAAAACAAAGGAAAGGACAAACAGCATGGCGACGAAGAAGGAAACAACGAAGAAAAAAGTTGCGGCGAAAAAAGCTCCCGCAAAGAAAAAGACAACTGCGAAAAAGCCCACACAAGAAGAGCAGACACAAGCGGTTGCAAAGCCGCTGCCGATTGGCAAAGGTCCGCTGGGCTATACGACTTCGAATGTGTTCACGGAGTCGGTTGCAAAAGTCTGGGACGCGGTGGTGTTGGCGAAGCACTTGAAAAAGCACTTTATTGATGACATGAAGGGCGAGTACTCCGCAAAGCTCACTCCGGTGCAGTGGTACTGGAAAGATTGGGGCTGGTGGACGGCGGAGGTGACAAAGTTCGTGAAACATCAGGAACTCGAATATCGCATCAACGGCATGACGGGGAAGTACCAAGTCACGATTCGTTATGAATTTGTGAAGAAAGATGGCAAGACGATTTTCCGGATTCACGAGAGCGGCTACGACAAGAAGGATTTGAAGACCGCGTTCATGATGTGCGAGGGCTGGACCGAATTTCACTGCGGTGTGAAAGCGTATTTGAAAAACGGAACGATTTTGAATAAGTAGACACTGCGTGTCGTCTTGTTATATTGCTTCACGTGGAGCATGGAGTATCGGTATGAAAGGAATTCAAGCGCAGCTTGCTCTCCTCTATATATGTGCGTTTTCACTCTTCGCAAGTGCACATGCACAAGTTCGCGCCGAACGCTTCGATGAGCGGTTCGGTTTTGTTGTGGTGGAAGATTGCTCGGCAGAGGAAAAGTTTGATGCTGCGCTCGCAGAAGTAAAGGACGCGCGCGGGTTGCTGGTAGACCTGCGCGCGCGCGGGAAGGCGGACTCGTTGCTCTTGCCGCTGCTGGGAAAACTTACGGATGAAAAACTCGTGGGTGATTGGCTGGAAATTGTTCCACGTGAAGAGTGGCAGTATGTGCGGGCCATCGTGCTATGGGTAACACAGGAGCAGAGCGAGATGCAATTGTTTGAATTGTTCGTGACGCAGCGCGATGATGCAGAAATGATTGTGACGGATTCGGAGAAAAAAGCGAAGCGGAAGCTCAAAGAACTCGTGCGCAAAGTGGAGAGTGAGCAGCGGGATAGAATGGACAGGATGTTCAGGTGAAAGCGGAATTTCAGATTGTCGAACTGGCTGACGAGCATCGGGAGTGGGCGCGGCGCGTGTGCGAAGAATGGTGGGGCGGCGTGGAGGTCATGAGCCGCTGGGTGTGGCATGACACGAGCAAGCTGCCGGGGTTTGTGGCCATTGGCCTTCCCCCACATCCTGTGGGGGAACGGGAAGGGGGAAATCCCATTGGGCTTGCGACGTATCGGGTTGACGAGAGCGAGTGCGAGCTGATTACCTTGAACAGCTTCGATGAGGGCAAAGGGATCGGAGCGGCGCTGTTGGATGCGGTTCGGGAAGTAGCCAAGAAGAAAAGGAGTCGCAGACTCTGGTTGACGACGTCGAACGATAATTTGGATGCGATCCGCTTTTATCAGAAGCGTGGTTTTCGGATGGTGGCGATTCACCTAGGCGCGATTGATGCCGCCCGCGAGCTGAAGCCCAGCATTCCTTTGGTTGGGCATTATGGGATTCCGTGCCGGGATGAAGTGGAGATGGAAGAGATTCTATTGTAGGGGCGGGTCTCCGTGCCCGCCCGCGTGAAGCCCTCCTGCCCCCATAAATGTGGGGAAGAAATCCAGACGGGCCGGCACAGAGCCACGGCCCCTACAAAAGGTGCGCAATAGGTAGCGCAGTACTTGAGATGTAAACAGCATTTGGACCAATGAAACACATATTCACTATTCCCTCGGCACTAAATGGCGAGGATCGCCTAGTTACACCTGAGGAAGCAATAAAAGGCGATACTTATTATTGTCCCGAATGTCGAAAGATTCTGACATTCCGCAAGGGCACTAAAAAGAGATCGCACTTTGCACACCGAGCAAAGAGTAAGTGTTCTCGCGAGTCGGTCATTCATATAGTAGGCAAGTTGTTGGTCATCCGCGCTTTTGATGATTGGTGGGCTGGAACAGCCCCAGAACCCATTATCCAATACGAATGCAAACAGTGCAAGACAATCCAGACGAGATACTTCGCACAAGGTATGAACAGGCATTCCTACGAACACACACTAAGCTCTGGCTATCGTGCCGATGTTGCGTTGTTGCAAGACGAAATCGTAAAGTTAGCAGTTGAGGTCTATGTCCACAATCGAGTAACGGGTAAGAAGACGACAGACATCGGTATTGATTATGCTGAGTTAAAAGTTGACGACATAATGGAGTCAAATTGTGAATGGCGACCTATCAATCAAACATGGCAGGATATGGTCTGCGAAGCCTGTGCGGAGAAGAATAGAATCGCAGAAGAACAACGTTTGAAACGGGAAGAGGAACATAGACAGGCAGAAGAGCGCGAGCAGAAGGTCATAAAAGATACTAAGCACGATCTTCTATGGGGTGAATTTGAAAAACGAGGGAAAAACGCAGCGGTATCGATTCCCAATGAAGTGCCGTTTACTGGCTTCGATCGGGGAATTGATGATTGGCGCAAAATTAAGCTCATTGAACGTTACGTTGATACTGCGCGCGACGTGGCTCGGCGAACACATATCACCTTGCCCCCGGCTTACTTCCGATACAAGATAGACCGCTGCTGGAAATGCAAGAAAGAGATATTGCTATTTACTTGGCCAGGAAGGAAGAAATGGGACAGCCGTAGACCTCCATATCGTTGGTTGGCAATTTTCCCCACAACCATGAAACTTGTTCCGAACAAAAAGACTCGACAATCGTATTGGGCAAATACATGTCCATTTCCTTGCGAGGCGGTTCAAGGAGACGACTACGTAAACTTTGCGCTTCCAGCAGAATTGGACGATAGCTTAGATGGATTTCGAAAGGATCTCTTTCGGCTGGCCGTGGAGTACTTTCACAGAAAAAAATTACCGCTGTTTGCTTGACCAACTCATTGATGGATAAGCTAAAACAGAGCGCATAAGACGGGCCGGCACAGAGGCACGGCCCCTACAATGGCGAGACAAGCGCATATCCATGCGGCGCTACAAAGAGCGTTACAAGCAACGCGCTACATCCCGACTCCCCCCCGGCCCCCCGCAAGCAGGGGGAGAAACAAAACTAACTCATGATTGACTGGCTATTCAACGCCCCGACGTGGGTGCTGCTGATTGCGATAATCTGTTCGCGCATTGCCGATCAGACTTTTACCGTGATGCGGACGGTTTCGATTGTCAAGGGGTTGCCTTATTTGGCGGCGATCTTCGGATTTCTGGAAGTACTGGTCTGGATCAATGTAGCCGGGCGGGTGATTCAGAATCTCGATCAGTGGTGGCTGACCGTGACCTATGCGGCAGGGTTTGCGCTGGGCAATGCCGTGGGGATTCACATTGAATCGCGAATCGCTCTTGGGTATGCGATGGTGCGGATTGTTTCGAGAAAGGAAATCGGAATGGGGGCAAGACTTGAGAGCATGGGCTATCCGGTGACATTTCTCAATGGCAAGAGTAAGGGAGAAGATGTGGAGATTGTGATGCTGGCCGACCGCCGGAAAAATGTCATGAGTCTCAGCCGTGATGTGGAGAAGATTGATCCGCAGGCCTTTGTGACGATCTCGGATGTGAAGCAGGTGGGGTTGAAGAGAAGAGGGAACTGGCTGAGGGGGTGACGGGCCGACGCACCGACCCCCCGCCCCCCGCAAACGGGGGGAGAAACCAAGGATGCTTATGAAAGACAGTTTGATAGAACAGGAAAAAGAGACAGGCCGGGTTGAGGCCTTCAGCGATGGCGTATTTGCGATTGCAATTACGCTGCTGATATTGGAACTGCATGTACCCAAGCCTTCGGAGCTGGGGGCAGAGTCGCTCCTGGATGCCATCTATCACGACTGGCATTCGATTGTGGCCTTTGTGATGAGCTTTTTCAGCATTCTCATCATGTGGTTCAACCACCACCGGCTGTTCAATCACATCCGCAAAACGGACAGCCTGCTGCTTTACTTGAACGGATTTCTGCTCTTCAACATTACAGCGGTTCCGTGGCCGACGGCTTTGCTGGCAGAGTATTGGGGTGATCCGCAAGAAGAGACTGCGGCTGTGGTCTATTGTTTTATGATGGTGATCATGGCGATTGCCTTTAATGCGCTGTGGCGGTACGCGACCTATAAAGGCAAGCTGCTCGGTCCGCATGTGAATTTGGAGGAGACACAGAAAATCTCACGGCAATATCTGTTCGGACCGATCGGCTACGGTCTGGCATTGGGAATTGCCTTCTGGGATGCGGACTCCGCCGTGTTCCTGTGCATGGCGTTGGCGCTGTTTTTTGCCTTTACCGGCTGCGTCGATATCGGCAAACGGAAGCGGGATCATGCTGCATCACGTTGAAATTTATGTGTCGGATCTGAAAGCAAGCGCGGAGTTCTGGGGTTGGTTTTTGGGGGAGCTTGGGTATGAGAAGTATCAGGAGTGGCCCAAGGGGGTGAGCTGGAAATTCGGGGAGACGTATCTGGTGTTTGTGCAGGCGGAGGAGAGATTTTTGGACGTGCCCTACCACCGCTGCCGGTCAGGCTTGAACCATTTGGCCTTCCACGCGAAAAATATTTCACATGTGAATGAACTTACACAGCAAGTTCGCGCGCGGGGGATGAAGATTTTATATGAGGACCGTCATCCGCATGCGGGGGGTGAAAATTCTTACACACTCTATTTTGAAGGGCCGGAGCGGATTAAGATAGAAGTGGTGGCGCGGGAGAAGAAGCCGAAGATTCCGGGCGGGTAACGCACGCAAAATGCGTGTCTCTCGCTAGTTTTCGTTGTGCTAACCCGCCTCGGCGGAAAAGACAGAAAATCCGGGCAGGCGAAGACAGATGCCTCGGCGAAGGGAATTAAGGAGAAAATTCGATGATTCAAACTTACGACATCAGGAACCGGGCTATCTGCACAGCGGAGGGCGGCAGCGCGCCGATTCGCGTCTTTGTCTGCGCGAACGACGAGGATAAGAAGGCCGCCATCGAGCAGCTCCAGCTTGATCCTCACGACGTGGAGTCGGCGCTCGACCCGGACGAGGTATCGCGCATCGAATTTTACGACGAATCGCGGCTGTTTATCATCTGGAAACAGCCGCTGAACGTCACGTTTGATCAGCGGCTGCGGTTTGATGTGGCATCGGTGGGCATCTACATTGAACCGGATCGCCTGTCAATTATCACGAGCACCGATAATATCCATTTCGGGCCAAAGGAGTTTCGCGGCATCGACAGTCTGGGCGAGGCCTTTCTAAGATTTCTGCTTTCGACTATCCGGCATTACCTGGAGCACCTGAAAGGCATCAAGCAGATTACATCCGACTTGCAGTCGAAGATCAACACCTCGATGGAGAACAAATACCTCTTGCAGATGTTTGCGCTGAGCGAGAGCCTGACTTATTATATGAATGCGATCGAAGGCAACGAGCTGGTGCTGGCGAAGCTGAATGTGAACAGCCGGAAGCTGCGCTTCACAGAAGACCAGACGGAACTATTGGACGATATCCGGCTCGACAGCCACCAGTGTGCGCGGCAGGCGCAAATTTACAGCGATGTACTCTCGGGACTCATGGACGCGCGCGGCAGTATCGTGAACAATAATATGACGACACTGCTGCGCGATTTGACACTGATCAACATTATTTTTCTGCCGCTGAATTTGATTGCGGGCATCGGGGGAATGTCGGAATTCAGTATGATGACCGATCTTGTGGATTGGCGAATTTCGTACCCACTGTTATTGGTTGCCATGGTCGTGCTTGGCTGGGTGACCTGGTGGGTGCTGGCGAAGCTGATGCGGAAGCGGTAGAAGCCTTTTGATTCTCTCCCCCCGCGTGCGGGGGGTCGGGGGGGGGCGCCGGTTGGATTACGAATTCAACAACGCCTCCAAATCCAATGGCGCGGTGAACATGGTAATTTCGCCCTGCGCGTCGCGGGGCCACTCGGACAGGGGCCGGTCGACATAGAGTTCGAGGCCG
>CAZVXJ010000190.1:0-6622 GCA_964631675.1 uncultured Alphaproteobacteria bacterium | reverse complement strand
ACTCGTCTGCATCGTTCAATAAAAAATCTATTCGGGCAAAGCCGCGGCAGCCCAGCGCTCGAAAGGCATTCAGTGCACATTTTTGTATCCACTCGGCCGTCTGCACCGGAATGGGTGCCGGACACAAATATTCTGTGCGCCCAGCAGTGTACTTATTGTGATAGTCGTAAAATCCCTGAAGCGGACGAATCTCGATGACAGGATAAGCCTCATTGAGTGCCACCGTTGCAGTCAGTTCACGACCTGCAAAATAACTCTCGATGAGTGCTGAGTCAGCCTGAGATTCGACTCTTGTCAGTGCCGGCCCGAGTTCAGATTCAGTTCGCACCACCGAGACACCTACAGCTGAACCACTACACAATGGCTTCACTACAACCGGAAAACCGATTGTGCGGGTTATGGTATCCAATACGCTGCTCGACTGTTCGAGCTCGGATGCAGGGATAACTATGCCCTCGAGAACCGGGACGCCTACAGACTTCATCACTGTCTTAGCAATCTGTTTGTTCATGCACAGCGCACTCGCAAGCATACCAGATCCGGTGTAAGGAACACCTACCCAATCCAAAAGCCCTTGCAGAGTGCCGTCTTCTCCCCATCCACCGTGAAGTATCGGGAACACAACGTCCGGCTTTTCGCTTTCAATCACATTTAGCAAGCCGCGAACAGTCGACGGAGAGAAGCCTCGATCTCCAGCTCCGATTGGTGGCAACGCACCGATTTGTTCTGGCGCAAGCTTTTCTGATGCCATATGAAGCTTACCTGGAGTTGCGGGGTCGTACTTTCGAGTTTCGAAACCTGCCTCCTCAAGCCAGCCGGCGACAGCATCCCCCGATGCCAGGGAGACAATTCGCTCGGCAGATTCACCACCGCATAGGACGAGCGCCTTCAAGTTCGTACCGCCCCGTGTGCAACTCGCCGCGCATGGTCAAGCTCTTTCAGCACGCGATCTCTTCCCCAAATTCCTACCAACTTTGCCAGCTCCGGACCGTGCTGCTGCCCAGTCAATGCTGCGCGAAGTTTCTGCCAAAGTGGTTTTCCTTTCAGACCGGCAACCCTTCCGGCCTCATTAGTGGCCTCTTTGAACTGAACTTCCAATTCCGCCTGGTTCGTCCAAACTGATTGCGCAAAACCGGAAAATCGAACGTGCAGGTCATCAACAAGAATGGCAGCGGCTTCGTCATGCAGTAAAGCCATTACATCAGCATCATCCTCACGACGGGGAGTGAATACTTCCCGGACTCGGTTCGCCGCATCAGCATACGACTCCGCGCCACCCCGCAGTGCAAGGACTGCCAATTGAACTCGAGATTCGCCTTCGTGGACAATCTCATTCGTAAGCAGACCGCGCACATGCTCGAAAAAGTGCAGATCCGATTCTCGTTTCAGGTACTCGCTGTTCATCCAACGGAGCTTCACTACGTCAAACACCGCGCCCGCCTTTTGCACCCTCTCAAGCGAGAATTCTCGGACGAGTTCTTCTAACGTGAATAACTCCCGATCGTCCGCAGGATGCCAACCCAACAGCGCGACAAAATTAATCAGAGTCTCTCTAAGAATGCCCTTCTCGCGATATGCTTCAACCGCCACGTCACCGGAACGCTTTGACATCTTCGAGCGGTCAGGATTAAGTATCAGAGGCAAATGAGCGAATACCGGTAATTCCCAACCGAAGGCCTGATACAGGAGCACGTGTTTTGGCGCACTCGGCAGCCATTCTTCTCCGCGAATCACATGAGTAATGCCCATGAAGTGGTCATCAATCACATTTGCCAAGTGGTACGTGGGAAATCCATCGCTCTTCAACAGAACTTGATCATCCAGGGTATCGGACTCAAAATCGACCTCGCCGCGGATCAAGTCTTGAACACGCACTTTAGTTCCAAGCGGAACTTTCAATCTCCATACGAAGGACTCGCCCGCTTCGATCCGATTCTCGGCATCTCTTCTGGAAATCTTCCGGCAATGCCGATCATACATCGGGGGGTGACCACTCGCTGCTTGAGCGGCGCGTACGCTGTCTACTCGCTCAGACGAACAAAAGCATGGATACACCCATTCCCTTTGCGCCAGGACTTGGAGCTGCTCACGGTAGAGGGACAACCGCTGTGACTGAACATAAGGCCCACATTCACCCCCCATATGCGGCCCTTCATCAAACTCAAGACCAAGCCACTCAAAAATTGATATGAGATTCTCGACTGCCCCAGGAACTTCACGGGTTTGATCCGTATCTTCAATTCTGAGTAACAGCCGACCGCCGTTCTGCCTGGCATACAGATAGTTATACAAAGCGGCCCTGAGCCCGCCGACATGCAAATAGCCGGTGGGGCTCGGTGCAAACCGAGTTCGGACGCTCAAGCGTACTCCGCCTGCTTAATCATTGCGACTGCCATCGCAGCGATGCCTTCTTTCCTTCCGACAAACCCCATTCGTTCCAGAGTCGTCCCCTTTATTGAAATCTGAGACTCTTCAATCGCCAGTGCTAATGCCAGCTCCCGCTGCATTGCAGAAACAAGCGGAGAAATTTTCGGCTCTTCACACATGACACTTACATCGATATTTACTATCTCAAACCGTGAATCCGATAACTCACGCCTGCATTGAGTGAGCAGTTTTGTTGAGGCTATGTCCTTGAACTCGGAATTTGTGGGCGGGAAATGAGTCCCCTTATCCCCCATGTTGGCTGCACCAAACAGGGCATCCAGAATTGCGTGAGCAATGACGTCGCCGTCTGAATGAGCCTCAAGACCAAAAGGTGTCGGAACATCCACACCACCCAGAACGAGTTTTCGACCGGTCACAATGCGATGGGCATCGACCCCAAGTCCAATGCGAAAATCACTCATGATTGATTGAAACTAAAAAAGGTTCAGTGGCTAATCGCTCCCTGAACCTGAGTGATGAAGATTGCATTCGTGGAGGATTCAATCGGTTCAGCGATCGGGTTTCGCTGCGGAAAGGAGTACTCTTGCCTGCTCCAAGTCTGCGCCGTTTGTAACTTTGAAGTTCGATGCTTCACCCGGCACAAGAATGACCTCACCATACGAAAAGTACTCGATCAGAGCGGCGTCGTCCGTTAAGTTCACGTGCTGCTCGTCAGCGAGCCGGTGTACTGCTCGAAGAACATCTGTCTTTACACCCTGTGGTGTCTGCGCCGCCAGGAGAGTCTCCCTGGGTACAGTCCGAATAACTCGATTGGTCGACGAGTCGAATTCCTTGACGGTATCACTCAGTGGCAGACCCGGAACCACGGCAATCGCACCAGCTTCGAGTGGTTCAAGTACTCGGTTTATCAGCGACAGGGTCACCAG
Organism: uncultured Alphaproteobacteria bacterium; assembly: GCA_964631675.1. Classification (GTDB taxonomy): domain Bacteria; phylum Electryoneota; class RPQS01; order RPQS01; family RPQS01; genus CAZVXJ01. The sequence continues at coordinate 3,308 of CAZVXJ010000190.1, read as the reverse complement.
GGGCCTGGCAGCGTCATGAACCAGAACAAAATCCGTGGTCAGTCGTAGTGAATTTAGCGAAATGGACACCGAGTCCTGCCTGGACTCCCCCCCCGCTACGACAAACACCGGAGCATTTGACAGGTGATTCTCTACGGCAAGTTGAAAAGCGGCAAGGTGCGACTTCGGCGCGGCGACCACTATCTCAACACACTTGTCATGCTGCGCAAACGGCAGTACAGCATGAGCAAACATCGGTCTACCGCCAATTTCGACCAGTGCCTTTGGCAAGGCAAGACCCAAGCGCTCGCCCGATCCTGCCGCAGGCATGACGAGCGCAAACTTCAAATAATCAGCATCGCATCGCCATAGCTGTAGAAACGGTACTTCTCACGTACCGCATGGCGATAAGCCTTCATGATCAATTCCTGATCGGCAAATGCACAGACGAGCATTAAGAGAGTGGATCCCGGGAGGTGGAAATTGGTTATCTGACGGTCGACCACTTTGAAGTGGTACGGCGGATAAATAAACTTGTCCGTCCAGCCACGAGAAACTTTCACGCCGCCGTTAAAGTTCGCCACCGTCTCCAGTGTGCGGGTAACCGAAGTGCCAACCGATATGACTCGCCCCCCGCGCTCGATGCAGCGATTTATGGTCTCAACCGCCTGGCCGTTCACTTCGTAGTATTCGGAATCCATCCGGTGGCGCGAAAGATCCTCCACTTGGACCGGACGAAAAGTACCAAGTCCGACATGCAGGAGAATGGATACCACGTCTATTCCCCGCGCCTTTGCGTTTTCTATCAGTTCAGGAGTGAAGTGCATTCCTGCCGTTGATGCCGCAACTGCACCAGACACTTTGGCGAAAATAGTCTGGTACCGCTCTCGATCTTCCTCTCTCGGTTCGCGCCGAATGTACGGCGGCAGGGGTGGTTGACCAAACTTCTCGACCAGTTCATTGAAGTCACCTTCATAGTGAAATCGTACGACCCTACCACCCGAAGTCGTGTTATCGATAACTTCACAGGTGATGGCGTCGCCAATCGAGATCGTGTTCCCTGTGCGCACTTTCCGCGCGGGCTTGACCAGGACTTCCCAAAGCTCCTCTGTCAGTCTTCTGAGCAGGAAGACCTCAATCTCCGCTTCGGTCTTCTCTTTGTAACCCTTCAGACGAGCCGGAAACACCCGCGTCTCGTTCACAACCAGGCAATCACCCGGATTGAGGTAGTTCAGGATATCGGAAAACTCCTCATCACGGTAGGTGCGAGTGTCGCGATCAACCACAAGCATCCTGGACTGGTCCCGCTTAACTAGCGGTTCCTGGGCAATGAGCTTTTCAGGAAGACTATATTTGAAATCCGACAGCCTCGGAGTCGTCTGGACTCCGCGCGGCTGATAGACGGCCGACGTTATTGGCATGGCAGCCCTTTATTCTCTCTTACGATTAAACCGCGCTGTGAATATGAAACCCCGCGTCGAATCAAAACAAACCTACCGTGTCACCTGCGGGGCGTGAATATCCAAAATGTTCATAGGCACGCGGCGTCGCCTGGCGGCCCCGTGGCGTCCGCTGCAAGAAACCCTCGCGGATCAGATATGGCTCGCAAACTTCTTCAATCGTCCCTTGATCCTCTCCGACTGTCACCGCTAATGTGCTCAATCCAACCGGCCCGCCCTGATACTTTTCGAGCAGTGCCACCATAAGACGGGTATCCAAGTCATCGAGACCATGAGTATCAATGTCCAGAAGCTGCAGGGCCTCGCGTGCAATTGCGCCTGTTACACGACCTACTCCACGCACCTGAGCAACATCTCTGACTCTTCTAAGGACGCGATTGGCCACTCGGGGAGTTCCTCGCGAACGGCTTGCAATCTCGAGCAATCCTTCTTCATCGCATTCTATAGCCAGCAGTCCGGCCGAGCGCCGCAATATCAGCATCAAGTCGTCAGGCTCGTAGTAGTCCAGTCTGAGTGAGACACCAAAACGTGACCTCATCGGACCCGTCAGCAGGCCTGAACGTGTTGTGGCGCCAACCAATGTAAAACGATTGAGCTGTAATTGAAGAGTCCGTGCAGCAGGTCCCTTGTCAATCAGGATGTCCAGCTTGTAATCTTCCATCGCGGGGTACAAGTACTCCTCCACCGTAGAATTCAACCGATGAATCTCATCGATGAAGAGCACATCACCCGTCTGCAGATTCGTGAGCACTCCTGCAAGGTCGGCAGGTCTTTCGAGTACCGGCCCGGTCGTGACTCGGATGTTTGATCCCAATTCGCGCGCAATCAGGTGCGCCAGCGTTGTTTTTCCTAGACCAGGTGGGCCATATAGCAAGCAGTGGTCAAGCGCCTCGCCGCGGGACAGTGCAGCCTGAATAAATATTGTTAGCTGCTCTCTTGCCTTCGGCTGTCCAACAAAGTCTGCGAATGAAGTCGGCCTTAGAGATACATCTAAATCCCGATCTTCGTCCTGCTGCACCGCTTCGATGAGTCTTGGCATCAGTTGCTCCTTAGAGCATGCTTGACCAATTCCTCAGTTCCGCCGGCACCCTGCTTGTGCGCATTCTCAACCGCACGCTCGGCCTCAGACCGCGAAAAGCCGAGGGACACAAGAGCATCGGTTGCCTCCCGAATTCCCTGGCCAGGACCACCGAAACTAGGCGAAGTCAAATCCCCTGACTCAAGACCGACTTTCTTTTTCAGCTCGAGGACTATTCTATCAGCGATCTTTGCACCAATCTTCGGAATGCCCTTCAGTGTGGCGCTATCGCCTTCTGCAACAGCGCGTCGAATGGTGTCGCTCTTGGCTGCAGACAACATCGTGATCGCGAGCTTGGGACCTACGCCATTAACCGAGATCAGCTGCTGGAAAAGCCACCGCTCTTCCAGACTTGCAAACCCGAACAAAGAGACTTCCTCATCTCTCAATTGCAGGTGCGTCCACAATCTTACACTGTCTCCTGTCGGTGGAAGTACGTCGAAAGTGGACAACGAGATTGTAACTCGATAACCCAAGCCACCACACTTCACGACCGCAAATGACGGTGAACGGACGGCGAGCTCTCCTTCAACGAACTCAATCATCGAACGACACGGGCTCCAACTCCCGCCTGCTCCAGTCCAAGACAGAGTGCGGCCGCCAGTGCATCGGCGATGTCTTCTTCACCTTTGTCAAATTTCAGTCCGAGCATCATGGAGACCATATATCCGATCTGTGCTTTTGCTGCTCCGCCGCGTCCTGTAACTGCAAGTTTGATGGCACGCGGCGCAAACTCTCTGACCGGTATATTCGCGCGCTGCATGGCCAGGATTGCCGCTGCTCGAGCCTGG
>CAZVXJ010000189.1:0-6654 GCA_964631675.1 uncultured Alphaproteobacteria bacterium | reverse complement strand
GATGAACGGCCTCTCCAACAACAGCTTGATGATAATTTTGCCGTCTCGGAAGGCGTGTACTGGACAGCCCCTGACTATCCGGTAGGTCCGTTTCGTGAAGCGATGCCTGCGAAAAGTATCGCGCTCAGTGGCTATCTTGGCGACCCCGTGTTCGGCAGCAAAGAGGGCAAAGCAAGCCTGACCGACAGCCCGGTCGGTCGCGATCGGGAAATTCTTGACCTGCTGATTTCATCCGGGACGCAATTGAACCCGGCGGAGTTTGTTGAGCTGTTGTCGGAGAAGGATCTTGATCCATTCCGGGTACACGAACGCTACTTGCAGTTGCCGGCTAAGTCAATGCAAGAGAAGTACGATCAGTGGTATTTCGGTCCCAATAGTTCGAACCGAACACTTTTTGCTGTGACTCCCGCTCGCGATCGTGTTTTCTACCTGGCACCGTATGTCTCGCGGCGAGTGCTCGACCTGGCCTTTTCAATGCCCACAGAAATGCGGCTGCATGAACGCGGTTTATTTGCGGCCATGAAGGATTGCTTTCCGGTGTGTTACGCTTATCCCAGCACACGCAACCATGGCTTTCCGCTGGGGGAGGCGGGTGTCCGGAGGTTTATGGTGCGTGCTTGCCGGGCCAGCCTGACCCGGATTGATGAAGCACTCGGCCCAAGACTCGGTGCAATTCTGTACAACAACCCGAGAGCGAACTACACTCACCGACGTGAGCTGTTCCGGAAGCGGTATCGTACCGATATTTTGAACAGCTTCGATATCATCGAGCATTTTCCGGCTTTCAGTCCGCGTGGTCTCAAGAGGATACGGGATACAATTGCCAAGGGTGATTATTTTCATCCGTTCATCCTGCGCGCTATTCTCACCATAGCGCAGTGGAAAAGACATTACGCAGTATGACTGGCCCGCGGATCCTGTTTCTGCTGCAACACCACCCGGCAGACGTTTCGGGCGGTGCCGAGATGCAGGCGTGGATGCTGGCCAGAGAATTTGTGAAACGCGGATGGGATACACACTACGCGAGTGAGCGTGCTGCGCCGCCATCCTCCGCCGTGCAGGACGGAGTGGAACTCCATTCGCTGCCGGTCGAATACTCACCGTGGAATGGTAACCGCACGGCGATACGCGCGCTGTTACGCCAGCTGAATCCGCGAGTGTTGTATACCCGAGTGTTCAATCCTACATCGGGCTGGGCAATTGCCGAAGCGCCACCAGAAACTCTGTCCATATGGGCAGCGGCCTCCCGCAATGACGGCAAACCATGGCCATACCTGGCGCAGGGATGGCGGTTGCATTCTCCGTTTGAGTTCATTCGCAAGGCTCCGCTGCATCTGCGTTGGAATGCAATTTCGCGAAAGGCGCGGCACGGTGCGAAACTGGTACTCGCACAACTAAACGATCAGCGCGCGGACTTTCTCAAGCTGGGAATAGAAGCTCACGTGGTGCGAAACTCCCTGCCCATTCCTCCCGAGGCAGAGTTACAAACTCATGAAGGTGTGCCCATGTTCCTTTGGGCTGATACTATCAAGTCGCTGAAGCGGCCGGAGATTTTTCTGAAGCTCGCCGTTTGCTGCAAGGATCTGCCCGCGAAATTCTGTATGATTGGCCGCGTGATTGACGCAGAATATCAAGGCATGATTGATCAAACCGCCCGGCGCGCGCCGAATTTTCGCTATGAAGGTTTTGTGCCGCAAAGCCAGGTTGACACTTATTTTCGTGAGGCGCATGTACACGTGAAGACCAGCTTGCCCATCGAAGGTATGCCGAACACCTTTATTCAGAGTTGGTCTCACGGTGTTCCCGTCGCGTCACTTCAAGTCGACTCGGATCGCATGATACAGGTGCAGGCAGTCGGTACTTTTGCCCATACTCCTGATGAACTGGAGCGGGATGTTCGCAAGCTTGCCGCCGATCGCGAGTTACGGAGGAAACTTGGAGCCAATGCCCGGGCATTTGCAATTCGCGAGTTTGACTTGGAGCGAAATGTGGACACGCTTGAAATGCTCATCCGCGAACGGCTGTGAGCGAGCAAAAAAGCGCGGCAAATTGCGCGCGCTCGTCTGCGAGAATAGAATCAAATGCCCGCGCAAATCACAATGTGCGGGTGTTTTGCATTTGCTTTATCTTGACGACCGGGCAGGCATTGCATCCGGCTTCGGCATGACCGCTCGTCCAGTCACGTTCCTTCGAGTTTAACTTGCGGATTTTTCGAAACACCAAATAGCTGGCAGCCGTGGCGACCATAAGCATCACGAGCAAAATGTCCAGCGTTGGATTCATCAGGCCAATCCCAGCAATTTCCCACCCTGATAAACGGCAAACGCCCCCAGCCACGCCAGCACAGACATATAGGCTACCATAAAAACTGGCCAGCGCCAGCTTGCGGTCTCCCGGCGGACGATGGCAACGGTTGACATGCATTGACAGGCAAACAGGAAAAAGACCATGAGCCCCATGCCAACCAGTGGCGTCATGACCGGCAGACCGCTTCCCGCATGTTTTTGCTCCATCAGTGATTCCCGTAAGCTTGGGGAATTTTCGTCGGCATCTGTAACACCATGCACAACGGCCATGGAACTGACAAATACCTCGCGCGCGGCAAAACTGGCCAGGATGCCGATTCCTATCTTCCAGTCAAATCCAAGCGGAGCAATTACCGGCTCAACCCACTTCCCAAGTTGACCGCCAAGACTGTTTTCCATTTTTTCCGCCGCTTCAAGGCCATTGACTCGGGAGTGCGCCTCTGTCTTGGCTTCTGCAGTCAAATCCGGATTCGCAGTGATTTCATTACGCTGAGCATCATAATTCGCAGAATTCACCGCGTGAAGCGGTATATTCATGATCGCCCAGAGAATCACCGTGGCGGCAAGAATGACGGTTCCGGCTCGAATCACGAAGAGTTTGGCCCGATCCAGCAGGTTTAAGCCGAGCGATTTGAGTGACGGCAGCTTGTAAGTTGGAAGTTCAAGCAGCAACGGCGGGGGTGCACTCTTGAGAATGGTCCGCTTGAAAATCGCCGCAACCGTGATACCCGTAACAATAGAAAGCACATACATGCACATCAAAACCAGGCCACCAACTGTGAAGACACCCAGCACACTCTGGCCCGCAACGAAGACCGAGCCAATCACGAGCGTATAGACTGGCAGCCTTGCGCTGCACGACATCAGTGGAGCCACCAGAATGGTCACCAGCCGGTCTTTTCGTCCGGCGATGGTACGTGTGGCCATGATGCCGGGGATTGCACACGCGAAGCTGGAAAGCAGAGGCAGAAATGCACGCCCGTCAAGGCCGACTTTGGCCATGATGCGATCCATGAGAAACGCGGCACGCGACATGTAACCAATGTCTTCCAGCAGTCCAATAAACAGAAAGAGTATGAGAATCTGCGGCAGGAAGACCAATACGTTGCCGACACCGGCAATCATGCCTTGCAGCACCAACTCTTTGAACAATCCGGCGGGAAGCACGCTGGCTACCGTACCGGTAATCATGCTCACAAACCCCTCAATCCAGCCCATCGCAGGTTCAGACCAGGAGAAAATAGACTGAAAAATCAGCGCCATCGTAACCAGAAAAATTGCAGGGCCCGCCACCCGATGCAAGAGGACGCGATCCAATCGATCAGTGAGCCGGTGAGGTAAGTCCTGTTCCACGCAGGCTGTAAGGAACATCAGGTCCTTCAGATAGCGATAACGGGCGCTTGTTTCTATGGCCCGGATACGACGTGACGATATCTGATGCTGCCCGAGCACTCTTCGTGTGAGTGCGATACGTGCAGGGGAGACCTCAATTGCTTCATCACCTTCCAGCGTGGAGATGAGCAGCCAAAGCGCCTCCGCACGTGCCGATTCCTCGGTTGACAGGCCGCTGCTGACAAGGCCTGTGGAGAGTGCTTGCACCGGCGGCTCCAGTTCTGCCGGCAAACAGTCGATAAATCGCGGCACTCCACTACTGCACGTACAGTTTCGATGATTGCAAAGGGGAGGTTCCAAAGCTTGAATGAGCTCTGCAATCCCTTCGCCTTTGCGCGCTACCAGCGGAACCACTGGGTAACCAAACGCTTCCGACAATTTCTGCGTGTCGATATCAATGCCGCGTTCGCGGGCAATGTCCATCATGTTGAGCGCAACAATGAGCGGAATCCCCAAATCGCGCAGCTGAGACGCGAGAAAGAGATTCCGCTGTAAATTTGACGCATCAACGACTACTATGACCTGATCGGGGCGCTCTTCGCCTTCCATTTCCCCAAGCAGAACATCATGTGCAATCTGCTCCTCGGGTGATCGCGCAGCCAGACTGTAACAGCCGGGTAAATCCACGACTTCGACCGTGTCACCAGAGGGCAGGTGCAGCGATCCGCTCTTGCGTTCCACCGTCACACCTGCATAGTTTCCAACTTTTTGCCGTGTTCCGGTGAGCGCATTGAAGACCGTGGTCTTGCCTGCGTTTGGATTGCCTGCGATAGCGACGAGTTTTCGCCGCGGAGCAGATAGGTTCGGAGATAGTTGTACCGGAGTCGCCAAAATCCTACTCAAATACTATGGATGCGTCAGCATCACTGGACCAGCCGGAACGTCGAGACGAAAGACAGAGTCAATGTCTGGCCGTGGAGCAGAGCGGCAATACGGCAAATCCAAGACACAGAGCGTTCCGAGGTAACTCCCGCCGCTTGATTCAGCCATCTTGATGACCGAATCAATGGTCCCGCCTGTCGCCGCAACGTCGTCCAAAATGTAAAAGTTCTTCCCCGCCACGAACCGCGACTGGATGGTGAGCACGTCTGAACCGTACTCCGTTTTCTGATCGCCTTTGCGATCTGAGTTTGGCAGCTTTCCTGCTTTTCGAACCATCACGAGTCCTCGCCCGGTTCGGAGTGCCAGCGGAGAAGCAAACAGGAATCCGCGCGCGTCGATTGCTAAGATGACATCGGCTTTCGCAAAGGGGGGCATTTTAGCACGCTCGGTGAGGGCAGCAATGCAGGCCTCGAAGTGCGGCAAAGAGACCAGCAGCGGCGAAATATCTCTGAAGGTTATACCGGGTATGGGAAAGTCCAGCACCGGCTCGAAGAGTTCGGCCGCCTCCTCGAGCAGGGTCGTAGTGAGACGCGGAGATGGATGAATCAGGGTCATGTAATTACGAGAACCTCAGGCGGGTTTAATGATGTCGGTTACCATCACAAGGCGAGCGTCCTCGCGTCTCACCGCCAGTGTACAGCCGGGGAGTCGCACACTGAACGGGCTGTTCAGAGGCGCAGTGCGTTCGATCACAAGCTCTGACCCCGGGATCAATCCCATTTCCATCAATCTTAGCAAACTCTCGGAAGTGTCGTCTATGGAGACGATTCTGCAGCGCGATCCGATCGGCACTTTGTCAAGCGATGTCTGTATCGAACTCATTGATATTTAATAGTCTACGGAATCTATGCTATGCTGGTTAATTGTGAGCGTACCTCTCCAATACAACGTAGAAATATGCTAAAATTCTCCGCCCGAGTCAAGTCCGAACTTATTATTTTCTTGACCTTTATTCACAATCGCTTTTGACATTTCTGTGAAAATTGCGGATATTATTGGCTTCATCTTATGCACATTCTATTTGTGAACTCCTCTTTGGTTTGGGGAGGCAATGAAAAATGGACTCTTCGTGCTGCCGAGACGCTTCGACGTCGCGGGCACGAGGTTGCGATTGCCATCCGCGATTTCGCCATCTGGGACCCCCACGAACGAGGCGTGTGTGACTTCATACATTTGCCATTCAAGAATGACGGGGACATTTTCACGGTTTGGAAGCTCCGTCGGCTGATCCAATCGCGGAGGATTGACGTTATCCTGCCTACTCGCAGCCGGGACTACTGGCTGTCGGGATTCGCACGAATGGGTACTCGAGCAAAGTATGTGATGCGCATGGGCATCACGCGAGATCTGAAGAACAACGCTAAAGAACGCCTGCGCTACGGGAGCTTTCCCGACGCGATCGTGGTGAATGCCCATGCAGTCAAACAAAGCATTGCGCGATATCCGTGGGTAAAGGACGAAAGGATACATGTGATCTACAACGGGGTGGACCGCACCTATTCGCAGGATCCTGTACCACCACTGAAGCAGCCCGGTGAGTTTTTGATCGTTGCGGCCGGGAGGATAGAGAGCGAGAAGGGATTCGACATACTGATTGAAGCGGTCTCACTGGCGCAGCGCGAAGAACCACAGCTTCGCTGCGTGATTTTTGGTAAAGGGGATATGGAGAAGGTGCTCGAGCGTCGCATCCACGAGCGGCAAATCGAAGGCAAGGTGAGGCTCGGCGGGTTCACTGCAAATTTGTCTGGAGTACTCAAGCAGGCCGACTTGGCTGTTTCGGCAAGCTACCGCGAGGGTGTTTCCAATTTTATTCTTGAGGCCTGGTCATCCGAGGTGCCAATCATTGCCACCGATATTCCCGGATCAGCGGAAATTGTCACAGACGGGGTTCGCGGCCGGATAGTTCCTCCTGGGGATGCGGTGACCATGTCACGCGCAATTCTGGAGGCGTTTCGTCAACCTGACTTGCGCGCTAGGTGGAGAATGGAAGGAAAGAAAGCAATTGAAGAGACCTTCAACTGGGAGCGGATGGGGGAGCAACTCGAAACGCTGCTAAAGTCCACGCTGCTGTGAC
>CAZVXJ010000188.1:0-6707 GCA_964631675.1 uncultured Alphaproteobacteria bacterium | reverse complement strand
TTCTTGAAAAACTCCTGAAAGTCCCCGCCACGACGCGAAACTGGAATACGATTGAAAAACTAACGATGAACGATAAACGATGAACGGTGAAAACCTGCATCTGGGTTTTTCATGATTGTTGTGCCGCTTAGATTCCTCTTTCTTACTTCATCGTTTTTCGTTCATCGTTCCTCTTTCATCTTTTTCTACAATGCCCCGACTCCCCGAAGAATTACACTACATGTCCGCATTCATCGGACGCCGCGCGAAGAGTTCCAAGCTGGGAACTTCGATGGGCCGCGTGTGGGACATGGTCGCGTCGCTTTCGGAACTCTATCCGCAGGTGCGCGGTTTCGTGCTGCGGCATCGCGATACGCTGGTACTCTATCCGGCGACGATTGAAGAATATTACGAGTTTCTGCATCGCGGCGTGCTCAGCGTGGACGAAGCGCGCATCATGCCGCTCGTGATGGGCGAAGACGAAGTCAGTTTGCGCGAGCTGCTATGGGACAAGCAGATCGTGGACGTGGAAGGCGCGAAAGTCGTGCGCGTGAACGACATTCAACTTTTGATCGGCGAGCGGCAGTGGGTCGTGCATGTGGACGTGGGTTTCTCGGGACTCATGCGCAGGCTCGGCTGGGAAAGCATCGCGCGCGGAGTGGCGCGTTCGCTCGGCAAGGGACTCGCGGACGAACTTATCTCATGGAAATTCGTTCAGCCGGTCACTGCGCAAGCGGGAAAACTCGAACCCATCCGGCTCACCGTCGGCGCTAAACGTCTGAACGAACTGCATCCCGGTGAGATTGCCGATATTCTGGAAGACCTTGACAGTCACCAGCGGCAAGTGATCATGGAAGCGCTGGAATCCGACGTCGCCGCCGAAGCGCTCGCCGAGACCGACGAAGATGTGCAGAAATCCATTATCGAAAGTCTTGATACGGAAACTGCGGCAGATATTCTTGAAGAGATGGAACCTGCGATGGCCGCGGATGTTTTGCAAAATCTCGATGAAGCCGCGTCGTCCGCGATTATTGCCGCGTTTGAGGAGGAAGAAGAACAGGCCGACATCAAGGAGCTGCTCGGCTATGAGGATGATACCGCCGGCGCGCTGATGACCACCGATTTTCTGGAACTCGGCGCGGATCGCACGGTCGGCGAAGCACTCGAACTCGTACGTGAATCGGCCGGCGATATTGAATCGTTCTACTATGTTTATGTGCATGATGACGACGGCAAACTGATAGGCGCGCTTTCACTCCGCCACTTGCTGCAAACCGATCCCGCGCTGCAAATCGGAAATGTCGTGCAGCAGCGGCTGGTTGCGCTCAGTCTTACGGCTGACCTCGCCGAGATCGCCGATACATTCTTGCGCTATAATTTTCTCTGTCTGCCCGTTGTCGATGATCGCGGAGTGCTCAAAGGCGTCGTCTCATTCAAGCACGCCTTCGATCAACTCTTGCCGCATTTGTATAGGGCATGGAAGGCGGATTAGAATTTCGTGACATCAACCAATACAAAGGCCGCTTCGATTTGAAGCGGCCTTTGTGTTTCCATCGGCAGTGAATTTCTACGGTGTGTTCGCCGATTTCACCAAATAGAATTTGATCGTTCCGGACACCGCACCCACATCGAGGAATGTGGTGCCGCTCACGCTGCCGATCTGATTGGTGAACGGGCCATTCGCTGTGGGCGAGTCGTAGACGTGATAGAACGGCGCGCCGACAGCACTCCAATCGAGTCGGATATTGTTGCCCGAGCGCGAAATCACAATCACAGGAGGGTTCAGCAGCGAATAACCCAATGCGCGGATCATGCGGTTACCGGAACGCGCAGAAGAGTGCAGGGCTTCATCGCTGATCCAGACGCTGTCGCAGGGATCGTAAACATAGCTGCGATTGGACGCGGTACTCGAGGTGTCGTGCAGAAACGCTTCGTATTTTGCCGAAACCGGATTGGAGACCGCAATATAAAAATCGCCGTTCACCGTCAGCGGATTGCCTGAGCCGTCGCGCAGCAAGACATCCGCGAAGCTCGCGGGATCCGCCGGAATGCCGCCAATCTGATTGCCGATGCTGCCAAGCAAACGATTTGCGATCAATGTTCCCGGCGCGCCGCCGATGCCGTCGGCAAGATAAGCCTGCACCTGAATAGTTGTGTGAACGTCGTCGGGATTTACGGCTGAAATTCCGACGCGCGCCTGGCACAAGGCAAAGGGAGTCGCCGGCGGAGTAAAACGCACGGCCCATTTATAGCCAATGCTGGTGGAGTAGTGACTCGCTTCCGCCACGCCGTCATCGTAGCTGATTTCGGTGCCGCAGTCCGCGCGGACTTGGAAATAGAAGCTGTCCGTCTGTGCGATGAGTCCTCCCGCGTCTGTGCTGCGAATAAAGTAACCGTAGCTGTTCTCCGCAAGCCCGGGAGTGGTCACCGCGTATTCATTCGGATTTCCGGTGGCGGTCATCGTTAGCGAATCACGCGTCCCGCCGATGGGGAAATAGTGAAACTTCGTGACGAATCCGCCCGCGTTGTCCGTGACTTCCGCAGTAACGGTAAACGGCGACGGTTCCTGATCATCCAGCGGATCGTGCTGAATCAGCGGCGGCGTGTTGGCCTGCTGAATCGTGAAGTTCGCATCGGAGACGTCGCTTACAGTGGGGAAACTCACGCTCGTGATGCGGATCCGGCAAGCCGTGGAGACCGGAGATGTTACGGACCACAAGTGCAAACCGTCATTGGCCGTATTCATGACAATGGACTCCCACGTCCCGATCGAGTAGTTGCGGTTCAGCTCGATGTTCACATTGCCGGTCAAGTTCGACGATGTCCATTGAATGTTCTGAGCCGTTCCGTCAGTCCAAAGCTCCGCTCCGTTCGGAGACAGCACCGTAATCGTGCGCGCCGCCAGTGTGAAATTATTGTCGGAAGCGTCGGCGACAGTCGGAAAACTCACACTGGTCACGCGAACACGGGCCGTGGCCGTCGCGGGGAGAGTTACGGTCCATGGATGCACGCCGTCGTTCGCTGTATTCAAAATTACAGTTTCCCAAACGCCGCCGCCGTTACGGCTCAGTTCAACATTGACGTTGCCTGTCACGTTAGACGACATCCACATGATGTTGCGCGACTCGCCTTCCAGCCAAGTTTCGCCGCCGTTCGGTGACGTAACCGTGATGGTTCGGCTGGCCAGCGTGAAGTTTGCGTTGGACTGGTCGGACACCGTGGGGAAACTGATGCTAGTGATCCGGACCAGGGCTGTTGCGGTTGTGGGAAGAGTGACTGTCCAGGAATGTGTGCCATCATCCGCGGTGTTTGTCACAATGTTCTCCCACGCACCCCCGCCGTTCCGGCTGAGCTCAATGTTCACGTTCCCCGTAATTCCCGCCGATGTCCAGGTGATGTTTCTCGATTCGCCCTCTATCCATGTTTCGCCTCCATTTGGAGAAGAGACGGTAATGGAACGCGGTGCAATCGTGAAATTTGCATTGGACACGTCGCTGACCGTCGGTGCGTTAATGCTGGTGATGCGAATTCGAGCCAGCGCCGCGCTTGCGGGCAATGTGACCGTCCACGAATGGGTACCATCATTCGCAGTATTCGCAGCCACACTCTCCCATGCGCCGCCGGAATAACTGCGATTGAGTTCAATGTTCACATTTCCCGTAACGCCATTCGAGGTCCATGTGATGTTCTGTGCCGAACCCTCCACCCAGCTTTCTCCGCCATTTGGAGCGGTGACAGTGATAGAAGCTGCTGATGCGTCCAATCCATCGAGTGTATTGGCGCCCGTTCCGTCCGGATCAAGCCAGTTGCTTAACCGGGTCGAGTTGGTGTTATTGCCGGTCCAGGACAAAGAAAACTTGCCGTAGTAGTCGTCAATGTTGTTCGAACACGAAGCTGTGCCGCCATGCAATTGTCCGGTGATGCGATGATTGTTATCGAACAGCGGCGATCCCGAAGAGCCGGGTTCGGTTGTGCCATCGTCCCATGCCGGAATTCTCCAGTGCGATCCTGCGGGTGTACCGCTCCAGGTATCACTGACCGGAGACCCCGTATCCAAAGTGATTTTCTTGATATCGCCGCTGGGATGGTGAATGCAGACTGAACTTGTCCAGGCCGTATTCACACGATTCCATCCATTGTAGTAGGGATTATAGCTTCCCGGCACCGCGCTGGAAAGCTGTAACAGTGCAAAGTCAGAGCCGCTCCAATTTGCGCGCAGCGTAGAATTTGAGACGGTTTGATTCGTCGGACCGTTCGTATTCGGCGTGCAAACCGGAGATTCGTAGTTAAACATGAACTGCCAGGTGTTGTTGCCGCCAAGGCAGTGATTGGCCGTCAGAAAATAGGGCGTCTGATCCTGCCGTACATTATTGATTAGCGACCCCGTGCAGATGCGCGAACCGCCGGACGTTAGAATCATGGCTACGCCGCGCTTGTTCGTTTGCCATGTCGGCCACTCCGGACAAATCACATTGTTGTTGCAGGAGCCGGAGCCGTTGAAGTCATCCAGCGGTCTTGCGTCATAGCGACCGAAAAGATTACGATAAGCGTGCGCAACCGTGGAAATCGAGAGCCGGCTTTGCCCCACCGCCCACGGTGCTTCATGGTACTCGAGAATGGTCACATCATCCGCGACTGGTGCGGTGATGTTTGTACCATCAATCCAGTTATTGGCGCTGGTGAAGGCGCCAATGACCCGGTCACGAGCCTCATTGTAGACAAACAGCTCACAACCTTCCGGTATATACCAGTCATCGTAAACCAGTCCGATCGAGTACGCTCCGCGAGATTCTATACGCAGTCTCCACAGGCGGCTCCCGTCCGGCAGGTTAGTCCACGTGCCAGAATTATCCAGTGTCAGATGAACTTCGTGAGGATAGGCAAAACGATAGGCTTCATCCTTTCCCGCCGCGTCATCCTCGGCCATCAGGTCTGCAACATTGACGGGAGGCATGGTGACCGAGGCGACTTCAGGAGCGATTTCTTCCTGAAAAGTGAGCGGGACTCCTCCCGCACTGACTTGCGCATAAATAGCTGGTGGCAGGAATCCCGCGACCACCAGGATGGCCGCTGCCACTAATGAGGTAAGCTCCTCTTTAACAGTTCTTTGATAATAGTTCTGACCCAAATTCGACATTCTCCGCTCCTGACAGGATCGTAATCTTCAAAAGTTCTTTCAACCGTAGCCGCCCACGCTGCACCTGATCATGCTATTCCCTGAAATTTAAGCACTCATGATTGCGTTTGCAACCCTTATGCCTCATAGATACCAAAAAAGTAAACACGAACAGCAAGGCTTTCAACGACCGCAGCAAAGCGTCCATGACAAACAACCCGGCATCTCTGTCGGGTTGCTATGTACTTCTTGAGACTGGGCCTTACTCTAGTCAGGCAATTCGGAAGCGGACCTAAACCGAAATGACCAGAGTGTTGCCGGTTCGGGCAATCTGGAATGCGTGCAAGGATGATGTGGCAGGACCAGTCACAACAGTCCCGGTCAAATTGTAGCGCGAACCATGACACGGGCAGATCAGCTGGGGAGTCGTAGCTTGAACAAGGCAATGCTCGTGTGTGCATATTGCACTCAGAGCATGAAAATCGTCGCCCGTCGTGTGTGTAACAAGCATCCCACCGATGGGAGTGCCGGAAAGATATATAGCTGCGTTATCTTCAGTGAGATGTGAACATTCATCGAGATTCAGCACAACATTGCCGTCATTGTCCAGCGTGAAAGGACAATCGCTATCACCGTCGCCGCCACCGTCCGCGTTATTGCCGTCCGAACACCCGACGCCAGACAGCGCCAGCGCACCCAGCGCGCCCGCGCAGGCGCACGACTTCAGAAATTCACGTCTAGTCTGTTTCATGCTTGGATTCCCCTGTCAGAATCTCAGTCCCACCATTTTGTTACACGGCTCGCGCAATCAGTACCGTAAAGTCGTCATCAAACGCATCTTTCCCCCGATGCAAAATCGCATCGGCTTCCAGCATTGAAATTAGTTTTTCAGGAGTATGTTGACGACGCGCGCTCACAAACTCCACGACGCGCTGGTCCGTGTACTCTTCGCCAGCGGCATTCATCGCCTCACTCACACCGTCGGTGTACATCACGATCGTGTCACCGGGAGTTAGCGTGATCGTTGCTTCCTGGTAGGCGACACCCGGAAGGCAGCCAAGAATCAGACCACCTGCATCGAGCATGACGAGCTGACCGTTGGCCCGTAGCAGAACCGGCGCATTGTGCCCGGCATTCACGTAGGTGAGATTGCGCGTCTCTGGCTCGTAGACTGCGACCACAAAAGTAATGTATTGTTCCGGAGGAGTATTGCGGTGAATCAGATCATTTACACGAGCCACCGTATTCCGAAGTGGTATGCCGCTTCCCACCGCCGTTCTGAGTGACGCCTGTAAATTTGCCATCAGGAGCGCGGCGCCCGCCCCTTTGCCGGAAACGTCACCCACCGCAAACACAGTTTCACCGCTCTCAAGTGCGATCACATCATAGTAGTCGCCCGCCACTTCAAGCGAAAACTTGGACTTTGCCGCAATGTTGAGGCCCCGTGTTTCTGGAAGTGTTTGAGGCAGAAATCCCTGCTGAATTTGCCTCGCAAGCTGCATTTGTTCTTCCAGCCGCTGCTTCTCGACGTTATCTTCGATCAGTCTGATGTTTTCGCTGGCGAGCGCAATCTGCGGAGCCAATGAGTTAAGAATACGCAGTTCTTCTGCCG
>CAZVXJ010000187.1:0-6725 GCA_964631675.1 uncultured Alphaproteobacteria bacterium | reverse complement strand
GCTAGTGCACGGGCAATCTCCACTCGCCGGCGTTCACCACCTGATAGCTGAAATCCTTTGTTGCGACGAACTTTTCCCAGTGAGAATTCTTCGAGCAAGGACTCCATACGCTGCATTCGATCCGCTCTTCGTATGGGCAGGAGTTCCAGGACAGCGATCAAGTTTTCCTCAACCGTCAGTTTTCGAAACACCGAAGGCTCTTGCGCCAAATATCCAATGCCCATTCTTGCTCGCCGATACATAGGGGATCGGGTCACACGAATATCCCCCAGCATGATGTTGCCGTCATCAGGCTGGATCATTCCGGTGACCATGTAAAAGGTCGTAGTTTTCCCGGCACCATTCGGACCCAATAGTCCGACAATTTCCCCCGTGCTGACATTTACAGAGACCTCGTCCACTACTTTTCTCCTGCCGTAGTGTTTCACAAGGCGTTCACCCTTCAATACGGTGACTCCGCGAACGGCTTCCGGGACGCGGCGATCAACCAGAGTCGTTGACGCAGGTTCGCTCATGCCATTGCCCGTCTTCTGCGCAGAAAGAACCAACAACTCAGCACGAGTCCCCAGGTCAGGAAATGGGACACCGTGGCCACCGTGACACCGCGCTTTTCATACTTGCCGGTGTACTCATAGACGACCTCATGCTCTCCCGGTTGAAGATAGACGCCACGTACAAAATTATTCACCTGAAAAATCTTGGACGGCTGCCCGTTCACCCGTACAGACCAGCCCGGTTCGTAGAATGCATCGGACAGCACTAACAACGACGGCGCGGAACATTTTGCCTTGATACTCACCGCATGCGGAACATATTCAGTAATCTCCGCACTTCGTAAAGAGTCTACTTTAATTTGGCCGGGCAGAGACTCGGTCAGAATAGCTGAGTTTCTCCACTTAAAGCCCGGTTCAGCCAATCTCGTTAATGCGGCTTTGCGATCGGAGATGACCTCAACGGAGTCTACAAAGTATACTCGACTCATGGCGTTTGGGTTCTTGTAGAGGACCCACTTCTCGTTCTGGTCCTGAGCCACCTGTTCAAATCCTGATTCCGGAGGAAGCAATCCTTCGGCAATGAAATACTTGCAGTTCATGGCGTTGAAAAACGGCAAGTTGATGGGCAGACGAGGATCGGCTCCCTTGAATGCAACGTAATCGAGCAGATCCTGGTAACTGCGGAGTTTAGCGCCGTGATACCCTCCCAGCGAGGCGATTTCCCATGCCCCCCAGCGATTGTCCTGCATTATCCTGCCCAATGGCATCACTCGAAAGACACTTTTGTCCTGTCGCAGATATTCGGTGACGGCATTGGGCCGCAATCCCGCCAGTGTTGTGCTTGCGGGCTGTGGTTCAAAGAACTGGTGCGAGAATCGCCATAAATCAACTACTGTGATCAACACCAGTATGAGTGCAAACCCGGTTGCCTTGAGTTTGCGTGACAAATGGAGCCAGCACGCACCAAAGCCCAGGGTAAGAAAGAAGGCCGCAAGCATAGCGTCCTTACGGAACATATCTACACGAATTTGGTAAAGTTGCTGAATTTGTTCCGGTTTGTACTGTCGCTCTTCACCTGCCTTGGCAAAGGATCCAAACATCCCGGCGAGGGCATCTCCGGCGACAAGGAAAAGCACCAGCAATGCCGCGCAGACCAGGGTGCAGATCAAGAAACGCTTCTTCCATTTCTCATCTTCTCCCAATGAGAGAACGAACCGGATGCCGTATGCTGCGAAGACAACCGCCGACATGACGAACAACAACATGATCAAAGACGGCGTTCGGAACTTGTTGAAGAACGGCAGAAAGTTGAAGAACAGTGAATAGAAAGACTGGAAATGACTGCCCATCGAGAGCAGGAACGAGAAGACGGCAATGACCAGCAGTCCCCAGAATAAACGGTCCTTCTTACCAAAGAATGCCAATACAGCAAACAAGAGCGGCACCACACCAAAGTAAAAACTCGACGAAGTGAATGGCATTGTCCCCCAATAGTAAGGCGATTGGAGTCCAAACCATGATGGAACAATGAGGGTCAGGAGTTCCTGGGGATGAAACGACCACATCGTCGCATCTGCCATTGAATATCCGGGTTGTGCACCTTCAGCAAACGCCGGCGCAATCCCGCGTATTGAGTGGCCGACAAACTCCATGAGAGGAATATACCACAGAGCGCCGGTACCAAATCCGAGTAGAAAGGCAAGGACGATGTAGACTCCCGGCAGAAGCGCTGATGGTGACTTGTTCTCCCTGAGATCAAAGAACAGCCACGTTAGATACAGCAAACCGACTGCGACCACGCTGTAAAACAGTACTTGGGTGTGACCACCGACCGCAATCTGCCAGCCAAATGCCACGGCCAGCAGTGCAGCATCAAGAATCCTGCGCTTTTCCATCACGCGGTATGCCAGAAGTAGAATAAGCGGCATATAGATGAACGTCATCATTTTACCGCCGTGCGCCGCCGTCGCCAGTGAGATCAAATACGGATTCCACGCAATCAGCATTGAACCCATAAATGCTATTATAGGAGAGAAGTCAATTCGTCTCAGCAAAAGATAGGTGAGCAAACCGCCATAGAGAAAAAGGACAAGGTACCAGCGCGCGCTTGAACCAAGTGGCGAACTGAAGCCTCCCAGAAACAAGACCCGAATTGAAACCTGATCAGCCCACCAGCGAGGCGATGTATACTTGTACGCAAACGAGTAAGGTGCCCCCATCTCTTCATAGTTTGAATAAGCACCTGCCGCCAGACCGGGAAATCCACCGAAAATGTACGGGCACCACATCGGATACTCGCGAACTTCGGCCTCTTCACGGGCATACTCGACCATAGACGCGGCGGACTCCGTATCATCACCCTTGGAAAAGGCTTTTCCTTCGATCACCATTTGAGGAAACATGATAATGATCGAGAACAAGATGAGGACACAGGCAATGACGTCCTTCAGCCAGGGCTTTTGATCGAAAATGCCGGGGCTTGGAGAGGCAGAAGCAGCGTGTCTGCGGCCTTGAGGGGCAGGCTTAGTCAAGAATCACTCCTATCAAGGTTGTAGTGCCGTGCTGGACAGTAGTCGTTGCGGAGTGTAATCTCCCAACGTGCCGCCGCGAGCGCGAATGTGCGAAATTTTGCGATCTTCAAAATAGATATGCAGCTTGTCGCCCGAGGTGACATTAAGTCCCCGGGGTGTTTTATTGTCTCTCACGAAGTAGGTCGCGATGGCATTACCATCGACGAGAGCCGAATCCAGAATTCCCTCGGTCACCCAGAGCGTCATTTGCTTACCGGTCATCTGATTTCGCGGCTGGCTGAACCCGCTGTCGGCAGGGCTGGTGGTGATAGCGTTGCCGGTCACATCGACGCGCTTCAGCTTTTCCTCCTCGAAGAAAAGCCTGATCGTATCGCCTTTCATCTCATCCAATCCTCGCTCTGCACGCGGATCTCCGATCAACGTGGCCGTTCGCTCCGCAGTCGAATAAATGAGTAGACGTCCGAAGGCCAAAAGGCTGTCACGTTCCACGGTGACATCGCCCGTCACACGGGCGAGTTTTTCGGCATCTGAATATTCGATGCTGTCGCCGTGAATTTCTGTCAATACGTTGGAGGCAGAATCACGTTCGACAAGTACCGGATTACCCACGACCCAGCCGAATTGTCTCTCATGATCCAAGAATCCGGCGTCGCCTGTTAGAAGAATTCGCTTTTTTTCCTCTCGTAACTTAACATCGTCGTAGAGGTATGCCTGCTTGAACCGTTCGCGGTACTTTGCTCGCCTGGCAGTAGCTGAAAGTGTATCGGACTGGTAAATACGAACGTCGCGACTGGCATCAACTTCCTGTGTGAGATCGTTGTAAATCACCTGTTCGGCAAGCAGCATGCGATGGGGATCCCTGAACTCGACGTTGTCACGAAAAATCACTATTCCTGAATCCGGATAGTAAATTGCATTTTGGCAGGTGACCGTAAGGCTGTCGCGTAGCATCTGCACGTCCCCCTTCAATTCCTGCCAGCGAACGCCATTTGCCTCAAACGACTGCAGAGAATTTGCGTGCTCGAGGTGAATCGGTGTGCGGTCCTGTGCAAAAAGGTTGACAGACGCGCAGATTACGGCTATCAGTCTGCAGAGTAACTCTTTCATTCGGCACTCGGAATCGGCGATTCTATATTTGGCCCATTCAGTGTGCTGTCCGCACGCTGTCGCTCGAACGATCTGAAGCTGACACCGGTGGGGCGCTCAATCTTCCAGTTCTTTAAATGCTCGTCAGACACAAACCCCGTTCCATAGAGTGTGTCGGTTTGAGTAGTCAGTTTGACCGGTGCATCGGAGATGATTCTGCGCGTTCTATTTTCCCAACGCAAGTACTGCGTTTCAAGCGTTTGCCCGGAATCCGACTTTGCAATGACATTACCTGTGGCAAACATGTCTTTTTTGACTTCATCTGCCCTGCCCGAGTCCGAACGCAGCCAGGTTGTGTGCCTTCCCATCTCGTCGTAGAAGTTCATCTCCACGCCATCATCCAGCATTACCGACGCCTGTTTCTCGAACTTACGAATCTTGCCCGACTTTAAGACAGCACTCAGTTTGTCATTTTGGTAAAACCGGATGGTCGCGTCAAAGAACTCCTGTTCCGGATAGCTGGGCGGCGGCCCCTCGGTTGTCTGAGAACCAAGCTGGGTGCAGCCGCTTGCAACGATTGATGCGAACAGCCATACCGCGAGCCATGAGGCAACCGCACTTGTCAACCTACACCAGTTCACTTTTCCGGCGATCGTCCGATTCCCGACTTGAGGAGGTCATGCATGTGCACGATGCCGATGAGCTTGCGGCTCTGGTCTACAACCGGCAACACAAGAATGTTGTAGGCCTCCATCAAATTGATTGCGCGTGTTACAAGCGCATTGGCGTCAATCGTCTTCGGATTGGTGGTGGCGGCCTCAGAGGCCTTGGATTTCTGCACATCAAGCCCGCGTTCGAAAGCACGTCGCAGGTCGCCGTCCGTGAGAATACCCGAAAGCTCTCCCGACGCGTTCAAAATGCAAGTCGCTCCAAGACGTTTCTGAGTCATTTCAACAATAGCATCACGAAGTGAATCCTCTGCACGGCTCACGGGCAGGTTTGCTCCAGTATGCATGACATCCGAGATCCGCATGTTGAGCCTGCGTCCGAGTGCGCCGCCGGGGTGCAAAAAGGCAAAGTCTTCCGGCTTGAATTCCTTCTCGGTCATCAACGCGACGGCCATTGCATCGCCCATGACCAGCGTCGCCGTAGTGGAAGAGGTCGGCGCAAGGTCCAGTGGACAGCCCTCTTCGAGTACTGAAACATCGATCGCCACATCGCATTTCTCGCCTAACGTGCTGTCGCAATCCCCGAGAAGCCCGATGATCGGAATTCCAAGCAGCTTGAAGTAAGGAATCAAATTGAGTAAATCTTCCGTTGATCCGCTCTTTGAAATCAGCAGCACGGCATCATCGGGCGTGACCATGCCGAGGTCTCCGTGTGATGCTTCAGATGGATGAAGAAAACTTGAAGGTGTACCAGTGCTCGCGAAAGTCGCACTGATCTTGCGGCCGATATGCCCGCTCTTTCCCAGCCCGGACACGACGACACGGCCGCGGATAGTAGAAAGCATATGAACCGCTCGTTCAAACTTGTCATCAATTCTGGACTCGAGTGCGCGCACCGCCTCGGTTTCGATGCGGATGAGCCGCTTCGCAACGTCGATGCTTTCGGTCTTCACTCCCGCGGCAAGGGAGGTTTTAGATACGACCATGCCATACGTCCTCAAGGGCGGCATCCCACTGCCCGGTTGCGATTAACCAAAGATCAATTAGTTGTCTCACCGCCCCGTGTCCTCCGGAGAAATCCAGCACAATATCCACTCTCGACAATAGCTCGGCGTGAGCATCGACCGGCGCAGCACTAACCCCGCATAACTTCATGAGTGGCAGATCAATGACGTCATCGCCGATGAATGCGAATTGTTCAGGGGTTAGACGCTGAGTGGCACAAATCTGTTGAAACACTGAGACCTTTTGGAGATGTCCCAAGTGAATCTCATCCATTCTCAGGTCCCTGCAACGGCCTTCAGTACCGGCAGATTTTCTGCCAGAGATGACTCCGGTCTTTAACCCATAATTCTTCACCCAAACGAGGGCAAATCCATCTCGTGTTGAATAGCACTTGGATTCGATTCCCTGGTCGGAGATCCATAGGCGACCGTCTGTTAGCACCCCGTCGACATCCAACACCAAGAATTTTACGGCCTTCAGCTTGGACCGTACTTGGACTGGGAGGGACAGGAATTTTGTCTTGGGCAAGAGCTTTAAGTTGCCTTAGTAGTTGAGGTACACTTTTTGCCTTCAAGATAACTCTTTGGCAGCCGATTGTCAAGCCTCACAATGGGCCAGACCAATGTTTTAACTTGCTGACAAATTGGCAATTCGGATCAACATCGCTGCTGGATGGACAGCGACTTTCGGCTTGACGGCCCGCCTCCCTGACGGTATCTGAGACTCTTCATCTTTCCTGCTTTTGGCTTTGTTTTCATAGACTTTACCAACGACCAGCCTTGACTTTCTGGGTACATGCCAGTACCTTTAACATCTCCTTGGTTCGTGCAACCCCGAATCACTACTTTGGTTCACTGAGTGGGCTGTTAACCCGCTGGCTTGACGATAGCCAACCGCTTGCTTCGACGTGCGAGTTTGGAGTGGATCGACCACTTGGATGC
>CAZVXJ010000186.1:0-6850 GCA_964631675.1 uncultured Alphaproteobacteria bacterium | reverse complement strand
GCAAGATCGGGATGGCCATCTCCATTCCAATCGCCGCCACCTGACAATCCGCTTCCAAAGAGTTCCCCTTCGTCCTTGCCCTCTATCGTCAGGACAGGAGATTCCGCAAGCAGCTTGTCATAAAACAACACGGCGCCGTTCCGCACCGGTCCATCATTTTCTCCTGTGTAGGAAATGGCGAAGAGCGGAGTTCCTCCCGTCCAGGCATAGGCACCTTCCACAGCGGATCCAAAATAGGATCTCGCCTGATCTCCTGAGATCACACGAAGCAAATACTTTGCGCTCTGGTTCTCAAGCTGTGCGAGCGCGAGTGTGAAAATAAGCATCAGCGCAACGGCGCCGAGTAAAACAATTCCCACTCGTTTCATAGTCGATTCTACTCCCGCTTTTCAGCGATGAAGGGTTGAAGTCTTAAGTTATAGAGAGAGACGAGGAGCGCGAAATCCAAGTTCGCACTCCTCGTCCTAAATCACATGAGACTGAGATTATCGCACGCGCACAATGTCAATGCGGCGGTTCTGGTACTTGCCCTGATCCGTCGAGTTCGAAGCCACCGGCTTCTTTGACCCGTAACCCTTCGCCACAAGGCGATTAGGATCAACACCACGCGAGATAATGTAATTTCGCACCGCATCGGCACGGGCCTGTGACAGCGGGTCGTTGATGGCATCGCTGCCGGTATTGTCAGTGTGACCTTGAATTTCCAACAGCTGGATTTCAGGGTGCTCACTAATCAGTTGGGCCGCGCCGTCCAATACCCGGGCAAACTCATCGGTAATTTCAGCCGAACCCGTGGCGAAGTTCACACCCGGGAAGCTCACCACACCACCAGTTTCCATCCAGGTGGATGCGATGGAGTCCTTTTGCTCTGGCTTCAATAGTTCGAGGCTGAGCTTCAGGCTCGGATTGCCCTCGAAAATGTAACGATGTATGAACTCTTTCGGTCCGTCCTGCTTCTGCGAATAGACCTCGGCTTCCTTGCGCTGACGCTTCAGCGTACCCATCATGCTCTTCATTGGATTGCAATCCTTGAAGAAGAAGTTGACGGAGAGTCGATGGTTTTCGTTCAAGAAGTCCTGCCGCTCAGTCACGTAGGCATATTGCACTGCGAACTGGCTGAAGTTGAATCCGAGTCCAGCTGTAAGACCCCGCTGCTCACGAAACAGATTATTGAAACCTGCCGCAATGTAGCCTTTGGTCTTGTCGCTGATATCGAAGTCGTAGGCCGCGCCGATGCTCGACGTGGCTTTCTCGTCTTGAATCTTGCTGACGTCGAATGACGCGAGGATGTGCTTCCACGGACGCATGCCGGCACCGAGACGAGCCTCGTAGGGCACATCGTCGTCACCGTGCTTGCCTGCGAGGTCACGCAACATGAAGCCCATCTCAAACTCATCATAGAACTTCATGAGCAGTCCGGCGTCGACCCCGTATCCATCGTTATCCGCAAGATCCTCCTGCAGATACTTTCCGGACATACCGAAGGCAAAACCCTGTGATAGCATGCGCGCATAACTGAGCTGGAAGGCATTGCTGGCCACATCGAAGGCTCCGCCTTTCACCCCGGCATCATCGTAGGTCTGAACACCGGCAATTCCGGCATTCAGCCACGACACACCGAAAGTGCCGATGCGATCTGCTCTGAGTGCGGCGCTCACATAATTGTAGTTTCGCTCGGCTTTCATGCCGGCGGTGTACATTAGCGACGCCTCAAACTTGCACAGCGATGCGAGTCCAGCCGGATTCCAGTATGCCGCCGTGGCATCTGAGACGGTGGCCGTTGCCGCTGAACCCATGGCCATAGCCTTAGCTCCGACACCATAACGCAGCCACGGATCCGTGAAATTCTGCGCTTGGGCGGGAAGTACCACAGCCAGCAAGGCAAGGAGCAACGCGCTCATGACAAGCGTTCGTACACGGGACTTCATATCCCTCCTCCTGTCATATCGAAAATTCATTGATTGTTTCGGCAGTTAAGATTGGACGTTGCGCCTAGGCTCCGGACATAAGCCGGAGCCTAGGCAGTAACCATGTGTTACTTCGCGTTCTTGTACGCGACCTTGACGATCTCTTGCTTGGCCTGACCCGATGCGGTAACCTTGACATTCGCAAGGTAGACACCGTTTGCGACGCGCTGACCGTCTTCGTTGGTGCCGTCCCACTGAACCACGCAGGTCGCGCAGTTCGGAGAATATGCACCGTCATACACGGTCTTCACGAAAGTTCCGGCCCAGTCGTAGATCCTGATTTCAAGATCTGCGCTTCCTTCGACACCCGACACAGGAATGTTGAACGTTGTATGTCCATCATCCGGTGTAAACGGATTCGGGTAGTTGTAGATTTCTCCACCAGGAATCGGTCCTACCAGGCGGCTTCCCACTCGGTAGTTCCAAGTCACTGTTGCGGTATTGCCCGCCACGTCTGCCACGATTCCGTACAGGACGTAGTCGCCTTCTTCAAGGGGCGGCGCCTGCAGAGATACCCAGCCTGACGTTCCGGAAGCATCCACAACAACCTGGTCGGCGGTGTCAATCGTGACACCACTGTGATCACGCAGCCACAGACGCACCGACGACGGATCAAGGGTCGTGTTGCCAACTTCAACGAAGGTCGCAATGAAGTTTGGCGACGAACCAATCTGCAGAACCGTCTCACCCGGTCGAGCCGGATCGAACGGTGCCGGTGCAACCGAAGTCCATTGCGGTGCCGACTGATCCACGACATACACCTGCGAACCACCTGGTATCGGAATGCCGCCGAGGAAGTCAACTCTCAAGGTCAGGCGGAACGCACCGTACTGTGCCAGGCTGTAGTTACCCGTATGACAGATTGAATCGGCGCCAACGCGGTTCAGCGAGGCGTTTTCAGTAATCGTAGTCCATGAGGGGTTGCCCAGCGAGTCAAGTACTCCACCTTCAACCATCAGGGTTGCTGACGGCCAATCGACACTGCCACCCGTGACACGCATGCAGAAATCATGCGGCATCGACGAGATGTAGAACGGCTCGAGGTACTGGATACCACCTTCGCTGCCACCAGAGGTGACCGCAAAGTTCCAGTTGATGCTGGCCGTGTTGCAGACTCGGTCGCAAACCGACAAGATGACGGTGTACGATCCAGCATCCAACGGACCAGTCCAGGTGATGTTATTAGGCGTAATCACGATACGACCTTCATCGTCGTGCAGACGGCGGATTTCGCCACCATCGGCCGGGCGCAGCAGCAGCTCGATGCATTCAGGATCGATACCACTCATGCCGTCCAGCGAACCGCGATTGCCGAAGCTTACCGCGCTGCTCCACGATCCCAGGTTGACATCGGTGGACGTACCGCCGAAGAGCGATGACGTCTTCGCCTTTGCCTTGCCATTACGTCCCGGACCAGTCTGGAAGATAGCCGGTTCGAGCTTGAAGCCCTTGGTGTTGCCGGGATTAGCCACCGCAAGGGTGTCATCACCGTCAACATCCCAGAAGTTCGCACTGATCGTCACCGTTCCAGAAACCACGCTGTTCGGCTGCGGCGAGACAATCTGAATGGCCGGGGCAGTGCCATCGACAATCCAGCTTTGTTCGCTAGACGCAACGGCGCCCAGGTTGTTTGTGGCCGTAACCAGTACACGCAGTTCAACAGCGGCTATGTCATGATCGAAGTTGTAGTCAGCACTGATCTCGAAGCACTGGTCGGTGTTCACCGGATCAGGATTCGGGGTCATGTTGAAGTTACCGTTCAGCAGAAGCGTATCGGTGCACAGGCCGGTTTCGCAGTTATAGACACGCAGGACATCCACACGGATTCCCGAGCGCACAACGTTGATATCATCCAGCTCGCAGATGCTTGCGCGCACCGGCAGGCTGCCGTCCGGATTCCAATAGTTCTGATAAC
Organism: uncultured Alphaproteobacteria bacterium; assembly: GCA_964631675.1. GTDB lineage: Bacteria > Electryoneota > RPQS01 > RPQS01 > RPQS01 > CAZVXJ01. The sequence goes on along the minus strand of CAZVXJ010000186.1, from coordinate 2,968 downwards.
GGCACTCTCCTTCAACTTCGGTGAAGTCGATCGCCGGACCACTGCTTTCGATGCAGTAGGTCCACGTCAGCGTACCGATATTGCCCACACAGTCTGCGATACGCGCGTTCACCGTGTAGCAACCGGCCATGCCGCCTGCAGGGACGATGAACTTGGCATGTGCGGCATCCAGTTCTGCGTAGTCTTCAGCATCACCCGGTCCGACGTTGGTGCCGGCGGGGTTGTAGATATTCAGATCAACGGTCTCAACAATGATGCCTGAACCATTGTCGTCGAGCGACCCATCTCCACGACGACCGAAGATACCTTCGTCATCGAGCTTGATGGTGCTCTTCGTAATGATGTTCGACATTTGACCGTCACCATTGAACGTACCCAGGCGGACTTCAGCAGACTTGCTGCCCTTACTGCCCGTACTCATGGTACCGCCACCGCCTCCGCCAATCGCGCCGCTGTCGGCATCGCAATCGTCGGTGAAGACGAATTCGACCACAACCGCCACGTCACGCGAGAAGATTTGGTGGTCAGCCGGCGTCACTGCTTCCAAAGTTGGCGCGCAGTTGTCGACTGTGTAGACCCACGAGCTGGTGTTTCGACCGGAACCCGTTTCCGGATCGAAGTAAATGTCCGTCGCTTCAACTTCAACGACGAGTGCGGTCTGATCATTCGGGAATGAACCGGAAGGATCAAACGACACACAGACGCTGTCACGACCCTGCGGATCGGTGACATTCCACGGCCAGACTTCAACATTGTCAGGCAGTGTATAGGCACGATAGCGGACACCATTCGGGGCAATCGGTGCACCGGCGCCATTTTCACGGACACAGAACTCAAATTCGTTCTGGCCGGTCGGACGCCACCAATTACCGCATTCCTGCTGCTGGAACTCGATGGCCGGACCGCTGCAGCGCACGAAGTAGGTCCAGGCAAAGCCCGGTGTTCCCACGTTGCCTACGCTGTCAGCCGCATTGAACACGATGGTGTGGTGTCCCGGCGAGTAGGCGTGTTCCGCCGCTGCGCCTGAGTTTGGACCACCCCACGTGACCACGGCGTCGTTAGCACCACCGTTGGGCCAGAACACATGGAATTGCAGCTGTGCGTTCGCGGTATCAGCCATGTCATAGACGATGCCGTCAATCCAGAGTTGGAACCCGCGCATGTCTACTTGTGATGCACCGCTGCAGCACATGATGTCGTCACTGATCTGTGCACTGATGACTCGCTTGTCACCGCAGTTGAAGGTATCCGGAGCAAAGTTGTACGGATCTTCATCGTAACGCGGCAACCAGCAGAGGCACGAGTCACTGTACCAGAAGTCATTGTCGTTGTTTTCACAGTCACGCCAGTCTTCATTTACCGGGCCGTCGTTGTCATCGTCGATTCCAGGTCCGACAGGCGACAGGGCCTGCACAACCGGCGGTTCGACGTCAACAGTGTACGCATACTCGGAATGGTCGTTGCTGAGGCAAACCTTGTTATCGATATGCCACTCAACACACAGTCGAGGCGCGTTCAAACAGCCGTAGTAGTAGAAGTAGTCGTCAAAGTCGTAATCATCACCCCAATCATCACTGAAGAAGATCGCTGACAGGATGTCCCACTCCACCTGCACCCGCGCACGATATCCGCCGGGGATTGCGGTGAAGTGAATTGCTTCAGCAGTAATGTCGATATCTTCACCGAAGCCGAAATCATCGCAGGCAAAGAGTTCGACCCAGACATCGGTCGTGTCGATACCCGCTTCCCAGTCAATGATGTCGGCAATCAGCGTAACCTGGTGGTTGACATAGCCCGGATTCGAGTAAACTTCCGGTCCCGTGACATCCACCCAGAACGGAGTGAGGAACGTCGAGATGTTGTTCGCATAAACCTGTACGCGGTGCTGACCGGCGCCGAGGCAGCCGAAGTACGGTGCACAGGAATTCGCGGCGTTGTTGAACCAGAACGAATACTGACCGGACGTCGTGTCATATGCGGTTGAGAAGATCGGAACCGATCCGTCAATTTCGCAATCCGTCGACACACCGTCATTGATCACGCGGATACCGTCGATCCACACATCAATCTGATCTTCCGGCGGTGAGAATTCACCCTGACGCAGCACTGCCCAGAACACAGGGTCGCAATCCGTCGTCGGACCACGTGCCGCCGTGTAGTAGGTGCTGTCGGGCACATCGCACGAACCGTCATCAGTGATACGGACATACTGATCGATCGGCGGAACCTGGCTGTAAACCACAGCGATGGTTACACCGTTCGGGCAATCACTATCCAGCGAAGCATTCCAGTCCACAATCCAATGGAATTCAACCCAGCCCTGCGCGAGGTTGCGCTCGCCGTAGAAGATTCCAAGTTCGCTCCACAATTGTGCCGACTCATCCCAGTAGACTGCCACAACCTGATTCGCTTGCGGGTTAGGCGGCAGCGAAGCAGCCGGGAAGTTGAATCGGAAATGCGTAGCGGCCGTACCGTCCGAGAAATCGTTCGAGTAAACAGTCTCGACTTCGCTCAGCAGACGGTAGTAGTACTGTGACGGCGGAATCAGGTTCGCATTCGTTTCATCGTGCGAGGGCTGGAACCACGCCGTACCGTTTCCGGTCACGCCGTTATCCGGCACAAACATACGAAGGAATGTATCTTCACTGGTCAGCCATCCGTTTGAGCCGCCCTCCTGATCCACACGGTGCACGTTCATTTCGTAGCTGGTCATCAGTACGAACGTGTTGCCCGCGCGGTTGGTCGTCACGGTGCGGAACACCGTTACCTGACCATCGCGGTTGTTCAGACGGCACGGCAGCGTGTTGTCGGCCAACGGCCCGGCAATCAGGAGGCCGATTGGTCCCGTTACCTGGGCGATGAGCCGGCGGGTGGCAAAGACGCGCCCCTGCACGTCAGGCGCCACCTTGGCCTGCCAGATGGACTGGTTGGAGCCGTTGATGAACGGGATGAAAAAGACGGAGAAGAA
>CAZVXJ010000185.1:0-6867 GCA_964631675.1 uncultured Alphaproteobacteria bacterium | reverse complement strand
TGACTAACCCTGGCGGCCAAGTTAGCGCGACGGCAATTCATCGTACAGACTCTTCAATAACCGAAAGTCCTGCTCTCCAAGCTGAACCTGTGTCATGTTGCGCAGGAAGTAAGCCGGGTGATAAGTAACGAGCATCCGCATGCCATGCCACGGGAATACGCGACCACGCATCTCCTTCATAGCCAATTCAGAGCCCAGAAGGGTATTCGCCGCGTGTCGGCCGAGGCAGACAATCAGGTCCGGACCGATGATCGAAAGCTGTGTCATGAGATAGGGACTGCATGTCTCTATTTCACGCGGTTCAGGATCGCGATTGGCTGGCGGCCGGCACTTCAGTACATTGCAAATGTAAACGTCTTTGCGCCTGAGACCTACATCTTCAAGCATCTTGTTCAGCAGTTGGCCGGCACGCCCGACAAACGGAATTCCCTGCAGGTCTTCATCATGGCCGGGCGCTTCACCGACAAATACAATACGTGCATTCGGACTGCCATCTCCAAACACAAATTTGGTTCGTGTTGACCCGAGCGGGCAACGCACGCACTCGCAGATCTTCTCATTGAAATCGACCAGTGACACCGGTAACGGGACTATTGAACCGGGCAGTGGTGATTTTTCGGGCGACACTGAATCACGTTTATGCGTCGACAGGTGTGATCCGAGCGGCAGTTCTTCTTCAAAGAGCGACAGATACAGCAAATGCGACCGAAATTGCGCCATCCGCGCCTGCGAACGATCAGACATTTCGAGCTCGAAACGGAATAGCGAGAATATTCTTCAATTCCGTACTAAGACTCGACAGCGACCTTCTTCTTCGCAGGCTTCGGTTTCGCCGTTTTTGCAACCGGTTTTTTGACCTTTGGCTTCTCGACAGCGGCTTTCTTCACTGGCTTCGGCTTTGCGGCCGGTACTTTGCCGCGCGGTTTTTTCACTTCAGAAGTAACGGCTGCCGGTATTTGGATTGGTGTTTGAATGGGTTGTGGTTTTGCCTGTGGAGGCGTGCTTGCAACCGGCATCGCCGCTGGAGCAGCATCCACACCTTGTCTCATCGCAGCGCGTGCCATACGCTCTTTCTGTCGGCGGCCACCGCGCCTTGAACGGCCCTTCTTTTTTTCACCGGGCACCTGCGTCATCTCAGTTCCAACGGCATCATGCTTGCCATTCGTCTGCGCGTGCTGAACGATAGGGGGAGTAGTGATGGATTGTGGTTCCGAACGAGAAACAGGCGGTGAAAATAACGGTTGTTGTGACGGCCTTGGAGGCGGCGTACTGCTGGCCTGTGAATTCTGTGCAGGCATGAGGGGTTGGTCCCCATGGCGTTTTTTGCCGCGCCTGCGCTTTCCACGAGGATCGCGATCGCGATCGCGGCGGCCATTCATGGGTGGCGGTGTTGCTGCGACCGATGTAACCGAGTTTGCCTCCAGTTCCTCGTCCACATCTACGTCAAAGTCGTCGTTCATTCGGGCATCGTCATTGACTTCGACATCCGGCTCAGGTTCCGGTTCGGGGTTGCGGTAGTTGTTAATGACCGCGTTGAGAATCTCGCGCGCGACTTCCCTCTTCGATTGCAAAGGCAAGTCATCTACCCGTCCACTACGGTGGATGATCATGACCTGATTTGTATCGGTCGAAAAACCACTGCCGTGTTCGAGCGGATTATTGGCAACGACGATGTCCAAGTGCTTTTCACGAAGTTTGCGGAGCGCATTTTCCAAAACATTTTCGGTTTCGAGCGCAAACCCGACGATGATGCGATTGCCCTTATTTGCTGAAATTCCCTTTAGAATATCCTCTGTCGCGACCAGTTTCATGTCGGACGGAGCGGCACCTTTCTTGATCTTGTGATCGACCGTATCGGCAAAGGTATAGTCGGCCACCGCGGCTGACATGAGCAAAATATTGCAGTGATGAAACTCCTGGCGAACCGCGGCCGCCATATCTGCGGCGGTTGTCACACGACGGATTCGCACTCCAGTCGGCGCCACAACATCGGTGGGACCATGAATGAGCATAACCTCCGCGCCACGTTCGCGTGCTTCTTCGGCAAGCGCGAAGCCCATTCGACCGGAAGCTCGATTGGTCAAGACGCGAACGGGGTCCCAAGACTCCTCGGTGCGCCCGGCTGTGACCAGAACTCGCACACCGCGCAGATCCTGCGGCGCAGACAGGATGTGTCGCACTTCGCGGAAAATCGCATCAGGCTCGGCCAGGCGGCCGACTCCATCTTCTTCCCCGGGACGGGCCATTTGACCTTCATCCGGCATGATGACCCGATAACCGCGGCGCTTGAGCGTGGCCAGATTCTCCTGAGTTGCAGGATTGGCCCACATTCTCGGATTCATGGCCGGGCACAGCACACGCTGGCGTTCAACGGTCAGCATCAGCGTTGTCAACAAGTCGTCGGCGATTCCTACCGCAAGCTTTGCCATGTGGTTGGCGCTCGCGGGGGCGATCACGGCGATGTCAGGCCATGTGGCCATTTCCGTATGCCAGGGCGAGATTTTGCCATGATCGGGAAACATCTCGATGAACACATCGCGGGCCGTAATGGACTCAAACGTCAAAGGCGAGACAAATTTGGTCGCCGCCTCCGTCATGACAACCTGAACACGAGCACCTGCCTTTATCAGCAGGCGGGCCAGTTCGACTGCTTTGTATGATGCGATTCCACCGGTTACACCGAGCAGAATTTTTCGTCCACCAAGATCTCCACCCGGTCGCTGGTCACGCACAACGGGTTTGTTATTCTTCATAGTATTGTTCAACCACTCCCGCAAGCATGTCGCGCTGAGCAAGCACGACTGGTTTCTCAAATCTCAATCCGGGACGGTCAATGGGTTCCGGTGGTTCAGCATCGTCAGACTCTTCCGCACGGGCGCGCGCTGCCTGCTGCTCCAGCATCTCGGTTTGTCCGAGATAACGATCAATCTGACGTTTTTGTAACTCGCTGATCTGCCGGGCGCGTTTGGCAACCGCCAGCACCGCCTCATAAATGTTCGTCGCGTGCGGAAGAAAATCTTCCGAGAAATGCAGGTCTTTTTGTGGTGTCATTTTTATAGGTGAAAAATTGAAAAGTCGTAAGTACTTCGGTCTACAGCTTCAGACGGTCTTGCCGGTCTGGGCAAAATGTGCGTCAACCAGCCGTTCAATTTCGGCGACGGTTATATCGAGATCATCATTCACAATTTGTACATCGAATCGTGGTGCAAAGGACAGCTCCATGTCCGTCCGCTGCAATCGCCGCTCAATTGCTTCTGGCGGCTCCGTGTAACGCTTGGTGAGTCGCTCGCGCAGAATCTCCCGCGATGGCGGCAGCAGAAAGATGGATAGCGCATCCGGGTGTGTACCCTTGATGCTTAGCGCGCCCTTGACGTCCAGATCAAAAACCAGAGTCTCGCCGCGATTCAATCGCTCTTCGGTTGGCGAGCGCAAGGTTCCATACAGGTCACCGTGAACGTCTTCGTACTCAAAGAACTCGCCGGAGGCGATTCGCCTCTGAAACTCGGCCCTGGACAGAAAGTAATATTCGCGGCCGTCCTGTTCTCCCGGTCTTGGCGCGCGTGTTGTTGCGCTGCAGGAAAAGCCCCAATCAGGGTGGGAGCTGCGGAGTTTTGCGATGATCGTGCTCTTGCCTCCTCCAGAAGGGGCTGCAAACACGATGAGCCGTCCCCGCCTATTCAATGTTCTGAACCTGCTCCCGCATGCGCTCGATTTCCTCGCGCATTTTCAGTCCAAGATGGGAGATTTCCAGGCTGGATGTCTTGGAACCGATGGTGTTAGACTCGCGATTCATTTCCTGCAGCAGGAATTCCAATCGCTTGCCGGCCGTTCCATCGGGTTTCGTCAGCGTCTTTCTGAAGGCGGCCAAATGTCCGCGAAGTCGAACATTCTCTTCCGTGATGTCCAGCTTATCGGCGATGAAAGCAAGTTCCAATTCAAGCCGATTCTCATCATAGGACTCTGCCAGCGTCAGCCGTTTGATCCGATCGCGCAGTTTTTCGAGGACTCGCGATGGCAATCCTTCCTGCTTCTCCATGATCTCATCAAGTGCTTTCTCAATTTCAAGAGAGCGTTGAACGAGATCTTCCGCCAATGCCTTGCCTTCGATTTCTCTCATTCGCCGCAAATCGGCGAGTGCCGCCTCCGTCGCCCCTCGTGTCAATCCGAGCAGCAATTCACTGACCGACTCGGTATCGACGGGAAAGATCACATCGGGAAAATGTAACAGATGATCCAGTGTGACTCCACCGTGCAGGCCAAGCTCTACAGCGAGATCATGCAGTTCGCTGGTTAGTTTCCTGGCCGCCGATGCATCGAGTCTTAGCACCGACGGGGCTTCCGCCCCGCGGGATTCAGAGAGCGATAGATTTACCTTGCCACGGGTAATCTTGCTGCGGCAAAGCTCGCGCAGTTCAGGCTCGAACACCTGCAAACTTCGAGGCGCACGAAAACCAAAATCAAGATAGCGATTATTGACCGTGCGGATTTCAGCAAAAATCCTGATTCCTTCGGAGGATGCTTCACCTCTTCCGAATCCGGTCATCGAGAAAATCATATTCTCTCGCTCGCCTCAATCCGCTTCACTACCAACTGTAGCCTGCCGAGATTCGATGGGTGAACCCCAAGTCGCTGTGATTCTGGAACGCGGCAGCGATATTCAAGGATGAGAACGTCAGACCCGCTCCATAGGTAATGTCCTCGCCATTTGCACCGCCACGCAGGGCAACTGTTTTGGCGATTTCATATTCAATGCCAAGTCTGGGCTGAATAGAAGCAGGGCCGGCGGAAATGAGTTCTGCCTCACCGCGCGATTCAAAATGTGTCTCCAATTCTGGAGCGATTGCAATGCTGGCATTGGCGGCAGTCAAGTCCAGTCGGTATGCCCCTCCGAGCACAATAGAGGGAAGGATAGCTTCGGTTCTGCCCGTACTCCAAGCAAGCATGCTTGTCGATACATCGCGGACCACCAACGCAACAGAGGCACGCGAATTGAGTTCGCGGGCGACACCAACATCCAAGCCAAGCCCGAAAGCAGACTCATCAGCGACAGATTTCATCAACAGCTTTGCAGTGGCCCCGGTTTTCCACGCGCTCATGAATCGTCCGATTCCGGCCATTAAAGCAATCTCGTGGTCCCCGCTTTGCTTTCGAATCTCAACTCGGTTGTTGTCACTGATTGGCCGGGATGGATCAGAGAGCCTTGTGAGTGGAATATCTGTGACTCGTGAATAGACTGCCGTAAAACCCAATCCGGAACGATCACCGGATGGTTTCACAAACGAAAGATAGTCGTAGGTAAAGGCATTGTCGAACTGCGATGCGTGCATGAACTCCGCACTATGGCTCTTGAGTCCTGCCAGGGACGCCGGATTATAATAAACGGCGGACGCGGGCATTGGTGAAGCCACCGCAGCACCTCCCATGGCAAGTGCCCGACCACCTGCTCCCAAGGAGAGAAATTCTCCGGCATATCTGCCAATCACGAACTGTGCGGAGCACGGCTCGACATAAATCACAGTTAGAGCGCTGGCGACCACACACATCGCGATGAGGCGACGACAAACTACGGCCATGGAGGGGCCTCCTGAGTCGGAAGTCAAGTATTGAAAATCAGCAGGCGTTTGTAGTCGCCAAGGCAATAAGTATGCTTTTGACCCTTTCACAAGTTCATAGCTCCATTAAAAATAAGGAAAAGCTCGGGGAGAGTCAAGCCTTTCTCTTCTCTTTTCGCGAAGTCTCAGACTCTGCTAAAGATTTGATTTCAAATAACTTATTGAGTGCATCTCGAGGGCTAAGTCCCTCTAAATCCAGAGTTTGGAGGGCATCGACGACTCTCTGAGTATTGGATTCAAATAGAGTTAGCTGAATTTCTGACCCCTTCTGGGTCAGTGTCATTCCGGATTCCCCACTCTGAATTCGCCCCTCCCAAGTTGGGAGTAGCTCGCGAGCACGTTCAACCACGGAGGTGGGAAGGCCGGCAAGCCGGGCGACCTCTATTCCGTATGAGCGGTCAGTTTCACCCTCAGAGATCTTGTGGAGGAAGACAACTTGTCCTCCCCACTCTTCTACTTCAACTCGATAGTTGCGTATCCGCGGATACAAGCTGGCCATCTTGTTCAACTCGTGGTAGTGCGTGGCAAAAAGAGTCTTGGCAGATATGGATCGCTGTTCATGGAGGTACTCGGTGACAGCCCATGCAAGTGAAAGTCCGTCGAAAGTTGAGGTGCCCCGTCCAACCTCGTCGAGAATAATCAGCGAACGGTCGGTTGCATTGCGGAGAATATTGGCCACTTCGCTCATCTCGACCAGAAAAGTGGATTCCCCTCCGGCCACATTGTCGCCTGCACCGATACGAGTGAAAATCCGGTCAACAAGTCCAATTTTCGCCGATCTGCCCGGGACAAAAGAGCCCATCTGTGCCAGGACTACCATCAACGCAGTTTGCCTCAGGAAAGTTGACTTGCCAGCCATGTTGGGTCCGGTAAGGACCATAATCTGGAACTCGGGAGTCCCGATGTGCAAGTCATTCTCCACATAGGATGTGCCTGATCCAAGCAGTGATTCGACAACGGGATGCCGGCCGCCGTGAATCTCAATCTCAGTGCTCTCGGTAATCACCGGCCGGACGAAGTTCTTCTCGCGAGCAAGCCGAGCTAATGCAGACAGCACGTCTATTTCCGCGAGTGCGCGAGCGATACGGTGGATCGAGGGACTGTGCGTCGTTATCTCGGCGCGGATTTTCTCCCAGATTTCGCTCTCCAGAATCCCAATTCTCTCGTCAGCGTTCAATATTTTTTCTTCCCAAGACTTCAGCTCCGGCGTTACATATCGCTCCGCATTGGTCAGGGTTTGTTTTCGTATGTATCC
>CAZVXJ010000184.1:0-6934 GCA_964631675.1 uncultured Alphaproteobacteria bacterium | reverse complement strand
ATTTCGGCCAAGAGTGGATCTCTGGTCTTTGAAGAGGCGTTCGAAGGGTTCGTCTTCACGCTAGACAGTGGACAAATCGAGCGAGTCTCCAAAAAGAAGACTTTTGAATTTCAGCAAACCGAATTCGACCGTGCTATTTTCAGAATCGCAGCGCCCGAGATGTCGCTCCGTCGTACTGCCTCAAGCTGGCGCGGCGACCGGGAACTCGATGTTGCGGAACTCAGCGCGCGGATTCGAGAGTACGAGAAACGCGATTCGGTTAACATGAGCCGTGAGATTGGCAAGCTGAAAGTTGAGTGGCACAAGAAATTCTCAGTGCCAGCAGCGTGTTTGATTTTCGCCTTGCTTGGGTGTTTTCTCGGGCAGTGGGTGAGGAAATCCGGTATCGGAGTCTCCGCCGGTTATAGTATTTTCTTTTTTCTCATCTACTGGGTGTTCCTGATCGGTGGTGAGGACCTCGCCGATCGTGGACAGCTTGCTCCGTGGACTGCCATGTGGGCTCCAAATGTGTTGTTCGGAGGAGTCGCGCTGCTCTTTCTCTGGATGGAGAGGTCCGGGCGACGCATTCAAGACCTCTTTCCCCGGCGATTTCACGGCGGATAGTGAGGAGACATGGTACGCCTCTCTCAGAAAAGACAAAGGCCGCGACTTGCATCGCGGCCTTTCTATTTCGCCAAGGCTCAAGATTCTCACTTGCTGCGAATCCAGCCTTCTTTCAGAGACTCATTCCAGTTGCTTTCTGCCAAAGCAGGCTCTTCCAATCGCTGCGCTTGGCGAGGTCCCTCTGCCAGCATGAGCTTTCGGGGGCGGGTCTTTACCACTTGTCGGCCGTTTGCCTCGGTAAGCGCTTGCTTTTCAGACCTTTCTAAGGTTTTCAAGCTTCCTCCATTCCAGTTAGGACGTGGGTCATCTATCTGTCAGCGTGGGAATCAGAGCATAAACGCGTCAGTTGCCATGTGGTTCCCAACGTGGATAAGAATGTAAACTTCTGTTTATTATGTGCTAAACAAATTCAGAGTTAGTTACCCATCGACTGCGACAGCCAACCGGCCAAACTGGAATTTCTCTGGCCGCTCTAGGACGACGGTTGCGGTCTGCTTATCGTCACTGACGGTGATATTGTAGTCCTCGCCCTCTTTGAATGAGCGGGGAAAAACCAGCACTTTGCCGATGCGCCCCAGCCCGATTGAAGACGCTGTAAAAGTAATGCGATTGTCCGCCCTCAAGTCGATGGTCGCCGGATCAGGCATGGCCGCCAGATCACCGGTTTCCCACTTGCCTAAACCTGGCTTGCGAATCACTCCCACCCGTGAAAGTTCCTTGAATGTGTGCACGACGTAGCGACAAGAACTAATCTGTTTTGCCAAATTTTCGTTCTTGCTGGCCATCTCTTCCATTTGCCTCATCATGGAGTTCTTTTCTACGTCCAGCTGTCGAATTTGATCCATGAGTTCGGCACGTCGTGATTCCAAGTCACGAACTTCCTCTTCCTTCTGATTGCGGGCTTGGATAAGTGTCTGCCGTTCGGAGTCAATTTTGCGCTTCGTCGCCCGCGTGAGCGCATTCGGAGACATTTTTGCTCCGCCCTGCGTCACGAATGTACCAAAAACGCCCTCATTGTAGTAGTTCCAGACTTCGAAGCCTTGCAGCAATTCCGTTGTCAACGCGGTTTGCTCGATCAGCTTCATGGCCTCGTCTTCTGCGACTCCCTTGTTCTGCAGGTACTCCATGCAAAGTTTGAAGTGACTGTCACCCTGTTTTACTTCCTGCGGCGTGGGCAGTTTGGAACGAACATCGAGCAGTTCCGCATTTAAGCGGTCTACTTCGTTCGTGAGATCGAGTGCCTCCTGGAGCATCCCGCGGTAGGACACATCCTTCTCCTGAGCTACGCGCTTCTGGAGCATCTCTGCCTGTTCCGGCGACAACCCCAGCGTGGCGATACCCGTGGTGTCAAATGCTTCTTCGGGATGGGCCGTATTGTACTTTCGCACCAGGTCCATGATCTGCGATTCACGGTCCCCAATCTGTGTGTTCAGCTTGTCCACCCTCATCACCAATTCCTGGAAGTTCTTTACTTCCTCGGGCTTGCGGCGCGACATGAAATGAAAAACAAGCACGATCACGACCAGCACCACAATGACGATGCTGACAATCAGTGCGACACCGCCAAAATCCCGGCGACGGCGTAAGTGACTCATCCTTGGAAGTCCTTCTTGAAGGTTAGTTACAACAATCGCGGCTTTCGACTCTTGTCGTGCCGCACACCCGAGTGCATTGAACATGTCGGCGGAAACGGAAACTTTTCGTTGAAATATTCCGCTCGAATCTTTTCGCAATTGGACGTGGCGAGTTCGCCCGACTCTTCGCAAATTTCCTTCGACGTCACCCGTTTGGGCGCTGGCGGAAATTCAGAGTGCTTCCAGTGCATGGTGTCATAGGCTTGCGTCATGAAACTCGCCCAGATCGGGAGCGCAGCCCGGCCTCCCTGCATTCCCCGGCCAAGCGGCTTAGCGGGATCGTCCATTCCAACCCATACTCCCGCAACAACGTATGGCGTGAAACCCACGAACCAGGCGTCTGTAAAATCGTTGGTCGTACCAGTCTTTCCGGCAGCGGGTTCGCGGAAACCAAAAGTCGAACGCAGGGACGCCGCTGTTCCACTATTCGTAACCGTCTCCATCAGACTGCGGATCAGGAACGCTGTTTCTTCAGACAACACCGCCTTTTTCTCCGGCCGGTAGGTTACAATGGTCTGTCCTTGTGCGTCATCCACGGACAAAATGTAGGAAGGCCTATTGTATACGCCATTCGTCAAGAACGGCTGATAGGATGAAACCAAATCCAGCGGGATGACACCCGATGCACCTAATGCGAGCGCATCAAACGGATCAAGCCTGGTGGTTATGCCCATCTTCTTTGCCAAACCTGCCACTTCGAATGGAGTCGTATGCTCACGAATCAATCGAGCACACACCACATTCAAAGACCGCTTCAAACCTTCGCGCATATCGACCTGGCCGCCATAATCGCCGTCGTAATTTCCCGGACTCCAAACGTCGCCGTTTTGCTGGTGCACGGTCAACTCTTCATTTGAAATGAGGCCGCAGATCGGGAACCCCTTGTCCACACAGGATGCATAGACAAACGGTTTGAAAGACGAACCCGGCTGACGAATCGCCTGGGTCGCGCGATTGAATTTTGATTCTTCAAAATCGCGCCCTCCTACCATCGCCAGGATGTTTCCATTTGCCGGGTCAATTGCAACGAATGCCACCTGCACCGGCATATGGATGTTCGCCAGGGAATCGACAAACTTCTTGTCCGTCGCCATTTTGCGGCGGGCTTTCACTGAAGAGTCAGGAAAGAACTTTGCCAACAGAGCGGTAAGCTCTTTGTCCCGGAATGCCACGGATACGTGCTTTTGGACTTCGGGCAGGTGCTTCGCTATGGCTGTCTCAGCGCAGACTTGAAGCCGCGAATCGAGTGTCGTCTGAACGGTCATGCCATCGTGATACGGGTCGAAGCCGAATTCCTTGCCAATGGTATTCAGTTGTTGCCGCACGTTCTCCGTAAAGTACGGAGCTATGCCGATCGTGCCCTGTGTACTGGCTGTTGCCAGTCCAATCGGAATCTCGCGCAGACTGTCGTAAGTCGCATGGCTGATGTACCCAACCTCAGCCATGCGTCTGAGAACGATGTTTCTCCGTGCAAACGCGTTTTCGGGGTTATTGATCGGATTGTAGCGTGTGGGAGATTTCGGAATTGCTGCCAGCAGTGCAGCTTCTTCGAGCAATAGGTCGGTTGCAGGCTTGGAAAAATAAGTGTTAGCCGCAGCTTCTACCCCATATGCACCCGCTCCAAAATATGTTTGAGTGAGATACATTTCCAGGATTTCATCCTTGGAATAGTAGCGTTCAATTTCAACGGCAGTCAGCGCCTCCCGCATTTTGCGCAGGATTGTACGCTGAGAGGAGTAGTGAAGATTGCGTGCAAGCTGTTGCGTGAGCGTGGAAGCGCCGCGGAAGTGAAAATCCAGAGTCAGCACCCCTTCTGCAACTGCTGTCGCCAGGGCTACCGGTCTGATTCCCCAGTGCTCGTAGAATTTATGATCCTCGGTCGCGAGGATGGCCTGTACCATTCTCGGCGAAATGTCATTCAAGGAAACGTAGAATCGTCGCTGGGTGAATAGTTCTTTGATTACTTCACCTTGACGGTCCAGGAGTTTTGTGCTGAGCTGCGGTTCAAACGTTTCGAGTGCTTCAACCGGCGGCATACCGCTACGCAGGTAGCGATGAAAAACGATCATGCCAGTTATGAGAAAGAGCACTGTTAACGCGCCGATTGCCACCATAGTCCGGCGCCGCTTATTTTTGTACCATTGCTGACGCGGATCCGGTGTTGACGGTCCACGGTCATGCAAATTCATCAGCATATCATACCTTCAATTCCCTGGCAGACCGTGCCAGGGATCATGCCGTACACTTTCACCCCATTCACATCCTGTCGGGTTGAGCGGAACCCGTTACAAATTGCTCCAGCCGAAGCTCATTCCCATTGTGCACTGCATATGTGAAAAAATTTATCCAATCCCCCAAATTTACATATGAGTTCCCGGCTTCGCGATGAAGGACAGGGCGGTGAGTGTGTCCCATCACCACGTTTTGAAATCCCGCTTTGAACTTGGACTGGGCGAACCGAAGATATTCGGAGTCATCTCCGGGACGTTCCTTGATCGCTTTGCGGCTGGTAATGCTGGTGCCTCTCGCGAGCTTCATTCCTATGTCAGGATGAATCCAGGAGAACACTCGCTGTGCGACCGGGTTCCGTAACACGCTTTTCACCAGGCGGTATCCTGAGTCGCGCTTGAGTATCCCATCCCCATGGTAGATAAACGAGCGCTGGCCGGCCAGGGTTGCGTGAATGGCATCGGCGTGAACCCGAAGTCCAACCACGCTTTCAAGGAAACCACGCAAACGGAAATCATGATTGCCCGCTAAATAGTGAACTTCGATGCCGGTTTGCACCATGCCCAGCAGTTTGTGAAGCACCGCGAAATGCTGTTTGGGAATCACGCTTTGCCACTCATACCAGAAGTCAAAAAGATCTCCAACGATCACGAGTGACCGTGCGTCGACCGAAACTCGATCGAGAAGCTGAAAAAGCAACTCGTGCTGACGAACTCCGGCCTCGCCCCGCACTGCCCCAAGATGAGCATCTGATAGAAAGTACGCCGGGACAGGCAGAACAATCTCCGTGGCCGGGTCAGTCATACAGGGTAATATACAAAGATGCAAGAGCTAATGCAATGTGCCGGATTCTGCCAGGTCTCGTCCCACGGGTAATTCGGACGCATGAGGATGTGAAACTGCGCGCCCTGCACGAGTCCGCACTTTATGCGTGGGCTGGCGCGTTGAGCTTCTGCGTTTTTAGAGCTATCTTTAGAGCCATGTTCACTCCTCAATTCGCGGTTTTCTGGGCTCAGTACCGTAAAACTATTGTAGCTATTATACTTACAGGCGGAGTGGCGGTACTCGGCTTGCTGCTTGGCATCGAGGGCAAGGTTGTTGCAGCCGTTGCCACCTTAGTTGGGCTCCTAACTTCTGTGTTCACAGGAATTGTCGGTTTGCTTTCCCTGATCCCCTGGATTGGTCCTATCCTCTTGAAAGTTCTGTCCTTACCAGTTGTTTGGTTAATGAACGGTGCGGGTTACTTTGCCGCGTTTTTCCTCACTTCCAAGGGCCATGGACGAGCCGTCATTGATTCCAGGATAATCACCGTAACGTTGCTTGTAGGCATCGTTATTGGCTATATTATTGGGAAAATAATATGATAAATGGCAGGTCTCAGGTCGAGTGAAGTTGAGGTTGAGCTACGTTCTGCCTTGACTCTATCTATGGAAATGTTTATTTTATCTGAAATGAGATGAGGCCGCCCGAGTGGCCCTGCGGGCGCGGAGTAATCACAGGGCTATCATCCGGAGAATTCAACATGGCACGGCGAAAGATTTTTTTTGTACTTACCCTGTCCCTTGGGGTAGCGTGGGTTGCCTTGGCGGGGCAGGCACCCAGTAGACAGAGAACCTCCGATCTCGGAGCGCGTCTTATAACGCCCCAACAGCAGAAGGCTCCAGACACCCGCAACGGGTTGGATGAAGTCATCTGGTTCGAAGACTTCGAAGATGGCCTGACTGGCTGGACACCGCTTGACAACTCGGGTTCAGTGACGCCTTGGCACATCGATGACTATCAGGCGTTTGCAGGGACGAGCTGGTGGATGGGTGACACGACCATAGGACCCAACGGAGGTTACAGTGATGACTGGTACTATGTACTGGATTCACCCACGATCAATCTTCCCGCCGGTTCACCGACGCTTCGTTTTTATCAGCGGTACAACGTCGAGGCTCCGGGGGGTGAACCCGCTCCGTACAACGGGTGGGATGGGATGAACCTCCGCATCTCAACAAACGGCGGTCAAACGTGGACTGTCATTCCGATCACGGCGGTTTCTCCTGTCTATGATCGCACAAGCCTCTACAGCTTTGGTTTCCAGCATGGTGAAGGTCCGAACATTCCGGGCTGGTGCGGTGCTCGCACAACATGGACGGCGACAACCGCTAACCTATCTACATGGGCCGGTCAGACGGTGAAGATCCGTTTTGCATTTGCATCCGATCCGGCTTATTCCACTCCGGACAACGCAGCGCTGTTTGGCTGGATGATTGATCAAGTTCGTGTGCACAACGGCGCGGATACGCTGTTCTCAGACGATTGCAATGTCGTCGGGCAGTGGACCTCAAGCGAAGGCGTTGCTGCCGGCGGTTTGCACTGGCGAATTGCGACAGACGCAACCTCGCCTGCAGGACCCAACGTGCTTGTTTGCAATGATCCGACTACAGGAGAATACCCTCCTAACATCAACAATGAGATCATCT
>CAZVXJ010000183.1:0-7001 GCA_964631675.1 uncultured Alphaproteobacteria bacterium | reverse complement strand
ATTGCGGGAATGTAATAGTCTTCGCAGTATTCTTTGACCATTCTACTCGTATTGAATCTCGGAACAAGCTCTGTAATGGAGTCTTTTACTTTTGCGACCCAGCCGGTTGGCGTTCCATTTTCGCGGCGGTCGAAAAAAAGCGGTATGACCCGATTTTCCAAAGTATCAAACAAACTTTCAGCATCTCGATCGTCCTGCAGTTTCTCATCCGGCAGCAGTCTGCTTTTTCCAATGGCCCAGCCCACTCGCGGAGTATATGCCTCATCCCACCATCCATCCAGAATACTAAAATTCAGGCCGCCGTTGGCGAGAACCTTCATTCCACTTGTGCCGCTTGCTTCCAACGGTCTGCGCGGAGTATTCATCCACACATCGACACCGTGAACGAGGTGCCGTGCGACGCCCATATCGTAGTTCTCAATAAATACGAATCGGTGCTCGATATTCTCGGTACGTGCGAAATAGATGAGATCATGAATGAATGCCTTGCCGGCTTCATCCTGAGGGTGTGCCTTACCGGCAAATATCATCTGCACGGGTCGCTGCTTATTCCGTATCAGGGCGAGCAGACGCTCGGGATATCGCAGAATCAGCGTAGCCCGCTTGTAAGTAGCAAACCTCCGCGCGAAACCAATGGTCAGTGCGTGTGGATCGAGAAGACCGGAAGTATCCATATCCTCCGTGCCAAGTCCCGTCCGAAGTTTGTACTCTCGAGTACGTTCGCGGCAGTAGTTCACCAGCCTCTCCCTCTGCTGTTCCCGTGCCTTCCAGATCGCTTCATCAGGAATACTGTGAACCTTGGTCCACAGTAACTTGTGATCAGGGTCGGTCTTCCACGCCGAGTCCAGATGCTGCTCGTAGACTTGAGCCATTTCATCCGAGAGCCATGTTCGCATGTGTATTCCGTTCGTCACATAGTCGATCGGAATCTCACTCATCGGCAATCCAGGCCAGCTGGATGCCCACAAATTGCGCGATACGTCTGCATGCAGACGGCTCACAGCATTGGTATAGTCTGCGGAGCGGAGTGCAAGCAGTGCCATGTTGAAGAGCTGACCGGAAGAGTTCCTGTCCTTGCTTCCCAACGCCATCAACTCCTCAAATGTCATTCCGATGTGGTTGAGTGACGAGGACAAGTACTTCACCATCAACTCACGCGAGAATTGATCAATTCCGGCTGGAACAGGAGTATGCGTCGTAAATACTGTACCGGATTCTATGAACGCGAGTGACTCATCCAAAGTCATACCCTTGGTGCGGGCTTCAATAATGCGAGCAAACTGGATGAACGCCGAGTGCCCCTCGTTCATGTGACACACGTGAGTGTCGAGGTTCAGCTTTCTGGCTAACGCTATTCCACCGAAACCGAGAATCAGCTCTTGCTGAATACGGGTCTCTTTATCGCCGCCGTAAAGTGTGTGCGTTATTCTGCGATCCGCTGCACCATTCTCCTGCACATCGGTATCCAGAAGATACAGCGGTACCCTGCCGACTTGAGCTTTCCACGCGCAGACATGAACCACGCGATCTGGAAACTGCACTTCGACGATTACCCGATTACCCTTATCGTCTTGAACCGGGCTAACTGGCAATCGGTAGAAGTCATTTTCCGGATAGAGTTCGGTTTGAAAACCCTCTCGTGTCAGCCGTTGCTGAAAATAACCCTGTCTGTAGGCGAGGCCGATGCCAACTAGAGGAACGTTCAGGTCCGATGCAGTCTTCAAGTGATCACCGCTCAACACTCCCAACCCGCCGGAGTAGACAGGAAGGCTCTCACATACTCCGTACTCCATCGAAAAATAGAGCACACCGCGATCACCCGCTGACTCAGTAACCTTTGCGAACCAGCCGGGACTCTCCATGTACTCCCTGTAGGAAGTGACCGCGCGGTCATAGAGTGCCCTGAATCCGGCGTCGCCTGCTAAGGCATCCAGCCGTTTCTGCGAGACCTCCTTCAACATGCGAGCCGCATTGTGCTTCGTTGCATCCCACAGAGCAGGATCAAGCGCAACAAACAACTCTCTGATCTCCGGCGTCCATGTCCAGAGAAAATTAAAGGCAAGCGTCCGCAGTTCGGCGAGCGATCCGGCAATTGTGGGGCTAAACTCAAAGGTGGCTATCGGAGTGACTTTCATAGGCAAATTTATCCGTTGTCGGGTACAATATAAAACTCTCGGCAACTATCATGCCGCTTATTGAACAGGGCCTCGCCTCGGAGACCCTGTTCAAAAAACGATTGTCTACTCCCTGCTATTTCATCAGGAGCATCTTGCGGAGTTGCTCGAACCCACTAGTTTTCAATCGATAGAAGTACAACCCGGTGGCCAGGTCACCGGCATCGAACACAAACTTGTGAGTTCCCGCGGGGAAGACGTCATTCGTCAATGTCCGTACCTGCCGACCCATCACATCGAACACTACGATCTCGACTTCTGCAGTGTGTGGCAGACCGAACTCGATTGTGGTGGCGGGATTGAATGGATTCGGATAGTTTTGCGAAAGGTAGAAATCTGAAGGCACGTTCACGCCGGGATTTTCGGCCGACAGATTCACGCTAACGCGATAATGATTCGAGGTATCGGAATAACCACCGTCGTAAGCAGAGCGTATCCAAAAGTTGTATTGTCTGCTTGCAGTCACGGCATACACAAAGAACGTGTCGGTAATGGTCGCCAGCCTGCCCGTGCCACCGAGCCACACTTCGTATCCCTGGAACGCATCCAGCATGTTGTCACGCTCCCGAATGCCCATACCCGGCGATAATGCTCTGTCCCAGTTCAATCGAATCTCGGGAATCGTCCATTCGTAGACTCCTGCGAGGTTTCTTGCCGGATCAAGACGGTAGAGACGATAACTCAGCGATACCGTATCATCGGGTGTTACCACAAGATCCAGCGAATCTCCTAACTCGTAGCCCGGATAAGTCACCGTCAGATCATAGGTTGTTGCTGCCACACTGTCCTCGAAGAACGTGCCGTTTGCGAGTGGGTGAATGGTTCGCGCGCCGAACTGGATGTTGACCTGCGTAATATCCTGCACAGGCGGAATCATTTCCACGGATCCTCGAATCACCCCATAACCGGCAATGATGCCGGTCGTAAATCGAATCGCATATCCGGGAGTAATGTCGAAACAATTCGCGTTCCAACCGCCTCCATATACCACCTGAATGCCATCGTCTCCAAATGTTGATTCGATTCCAATCGTCGCATCGGCGTCAGTGGCACTGCCATCCGCATAGTCAAGATCTTGGTATTGTAAGATGATTTCGTTGTCCCCGGTCATCGTCGGCCGCACTGCAGTCGAGTAAATGATGACCTGTCCGGTCGTCGTATTAGTCGGCGGAGCGAAGTGAGGCACGGCGCGATACTCGATAATGAAACGACCGTTGGCCTGATCGTGATAATATGATATATCTCCGCCGTTCTGCGGATGGTACGGATACAAATCGTCCCAAAAAAGTGCGATGATCGCATTGGGGTCGCCAGCTCCGGGAATCGGAACGTTCGTCCAAGATTGACCATTGGCTCCAGCACCCACCTGCACCCAGCCATCTGCCGCTACCCGCAATGTTGTCGACGTTTCTCCGTAGAATGTCACAGGAAACGGCGAAGTAATGTCTACCACCCAATCGTTTCCACCCGCACTGGGAATTGCCGTTCCGGCCCCTCCCGCCTGAGGACTGATCTCCAGCCAGTCGTACTCGGCACTGAGGCCCGGATCGGAAATCTCATATCCAAGATAGCCGTGATTATCCGGCCCAGCTGGGGCGAATCGTGGATCGGTAATTGTAAAATTCTGATTTATCGTGCCATTCTCCGGGATTGTCACAGTCGTCGTCACGGAATTCACGCCCGCAGTGACCCGAATTTCATAAGTATTCGAGCCCGGCAGGATGGCTGAAAATGTCCCGTTTGCATCCGTCGTATCGTTCGGAATGCTCGCATTCGGAAAACTAATCGCTATCACTGCACCGGGAATCGGCGAGTTGAATTGGTTCATCACCGTACCGTTGAGCGTACCGTTCGCCGCAACATTCAACATGAAGTTCTGTGTCACATTTCCACCGCCAACCACAACCTGTAATTGACCGGGCACAAATCCATACGATACACCACGAACATCGTAGGTTGAGTTAGCGGGAACAGCAATCAGGTAGTTTCCACTAACATCAGTGAGGTCGGCCTGAGACCCTCCAACAACCGCAACGTGACCTGGAATTCCCTGCGAGTTCCCCGCATTGCGAACTTGTCCGGAGATGTTTGCCCACGTGCTTACCAGCGTGACGCTGGCGCATATACCAAAAGTCTGTGACGCGCCGCTGTTCACGTCTCCGGTCACGGTGAGTGTCCAATTGCCTGCGACCGGATTCGGAACATTCACGCGCTCGCAAACATTCACGGAGTCATTGCCGCGATTGGCCGGACTGCCCGGGTTGGAACCATTTAGTCGCCACGGTTCGTGCGTTGTTCCATTCGGATCGGTGAGACGTAAATCAAGATCGTTGACAAGTGTTGGTATAACATTTCCAGATGCAGGAACATCACTCCAAGCCATGCTGACATCGAGCGTAGTGGTTCCGGCAGGCACTATAAATGATCGTGTAAAGGTCTCTCCGACTTCGAGCGCGCTTTCCAGTACGCCGTTTGCCTCCATGTTTTGTACCGACTTTAGCGCATTGACCAGGCCAAACCCGGTTTGGAAGTCCACGCCACCCGTTCCAATATCGCTCGTCGAGTTGATCAAAATGGCCTTGACTGTTTCCGGAAGAGGATCCGGAGCCCCGGGAAACATCTGATGCCACTTCTGAAGCAGCAGGCAGACTGTGCCGGCGGTTGCAGGCGTTGCCATTGATGTTCCATCCATGTCGCCATAGCCGCCGCCGGGAAGTGTTGAAGTGACTCCCACTCCGGTCGCGCACACCTCGGGTTTAATACGTCCATCATCGGTCGGACCCCACGAGGAAAAGGAGGCTGATGCATCGGTTGAAGTCGTGGCACCCACGGTGATGATGTTCTTCGCGCCAGCAGGGACAGAGATACAGCGATAACTGGTCAATCCACATCCGGCGTCATTGCGCTCGTTGCCCGCCGCAAAGCACATGATGAGCGGCGAGCCGTTGAGGTTTCTCGCGAAGCCGTCAAGCAATCTCGAGGTGGTTTCATAGTCACCCATCCAGGCACAGTCATAGCCGTTGGAGCTAACATTCGCGCCAATGGAGTTTGTGGTCAATTCGATGCCAAAGACGGTACGTGCGCGGGAGTAATCCGCTTCAAAATCATTCGGACTCTCGTAGAGGCAATAAGGAATACACGCATCATACTGGCCGCTGATGATACGCGCGTCCGGTGCCATTCCGCGGAAATTCCCCTGCGAATTTGTACCATCACCACCCACCGTACCGGCAACATGGGTCGGATGATCCGCGACCGCCGCCGTTTCGTTCCAGCTCACTCGATCATTGAAGTCAGGATGTGTGCTGTCAATCATGCCGCCGTCGTAAACCATGATCGTCACGCCATCACCGGAAAGATTGTATGGATCGGTCTGCACTTCGTTCACGTGCAGCCTGGTCCGAACCACATCGTTGACCACATCCATCGGTGGCGGAGCTTCGTCCACGAATAGCACAACATCCAGCGCCGCAATCTCTGCTACCTTAGCTGGATCATTTGCGACCAACAACGTGTGGGCTCCTTCAAAGCGGTTGCCCGTCAGGCAGCCCGCGTCCTTCAGAATTCCTTCCGCATCGTCAAGTGAAACGTCCGAGTGAATCTCCACAGCGAATATGCGCAATCCGCCTCCAAACTGACTCCACTCGCCGAATGTCTGTTCCACGACTCGTGAACTCATCTTGTAATCGGGCAACAGAGGGGAAATGCTGCGAATACCGAATGATGAGAGCCATCCGGGATCAACTGCGCGGGGAATTGACGCCGCATAAGCACGATCAGGGAAATATGCAAGCAGTTCCACTCCGGCACCTTGAAGGCGCTCACGATCGCCTGCCTTCAGGTATTCCTCTAATTGTAGCAGAACATGCACGCGATCGAGCCTCGAGCAACCGCTAACCTCTGCCGGTAACTCGAAAGTTCCTGGCTCGGGCGTAACTGTTCCACTCTTGAAGTGAATCGCGTACGGCTCGGTGAGCGCAACATCCGTTATCACGAAGCACGCCAGCAGCGCGCAGTGAATCGACAACCAAATACTTCGTGAGGTTTTCATGACCTATCCCCGTGGTTAAAGTGTGCAGAATTTCTCATACTTCCTGGTCCAATGGCGGCCATTCCAGCCCGATCATCACCTGACCGGCCTCCAGTTTCACCGGATAGGTCCGCACGTCGCCGTAATCCTCTGTAAGACATTTTCCACTGCGAATGTTGTAGCGCCAACCGTGCATGAAGCACTCAACTGTTTCGTCATCCACCCTGCCCAGCGCGAGATTCGCCTTCATGTGGCGGCACGCGCCGTCCAGCCCGTGCAGCGTCCCATTCAAATTGAAAACCGCATACAGCCGTGCAAGCAGCCGGATTGATCGAGCATGTCCCGGCTTTAGCTCAGATTCTGCGCAAACGCGAAACCAGCGGAGTTCAGCCAATTCATCCTACTTTGAGTGTAACTGAAACGCCATCCCGAAGCGGCAGGATCGTAGTCACCGCTCCCGGAGTCTCATACAACAATTTGGAGAGTTCGCGTATACCCTTTGTTTCGGCTGATGTGTCATCGGACATCACCTTACCGTGCCAAAGGAGATTGTCTGCAATGAAGAGTCCCCCTTTACGCAGTTTGGGCCAAGCGGCACGGAATCCGGCGGGATACCCCTCTTTGTCGATGTCCATCAGGATAATGTCATGCGGCCCGGGATCCTTGTCAACCAGCTCAATCGCATCGCCAACACGGAACTCAATCTTGCCTTGAAGGCCGGATTGTTTGAAAAAATTCGCGGCAACTTCCGCGTTGGCTGGATCCCCATCGGTACAAATTACTTTGCCTGAATCCGG
>CAZVXJ010000182.1:0-7007 GCA_964631675.1 uncultured Alphaproteobacteria bacterium | reverse complement strand
GATGCACCTCGACCAGCGCGAGGATTTCCCGTCTTTCAACCTAAATTGGGAGGTGCGTTATGGCTAAGTTCACTTTCACTCTATTGGCTGTGTCAATTTTCACTATGGCCGCGCATGCGCAAGGCGGCCCGGATGCGTGCTCGTGGGCAATCAGCCACAAGAACACAGGATGCTGGAGTCTTTCGCCGGGAAGCTGCAGCATTAACAATGGATGCTCAAGCACCACTTTCACGGTGCCATGCAACGACACGTATACGATTTCTGCGCAAACCTACTGCAGTTCCAGCGACTGCGAAAATTGTGCGGCCTGCGTGCAAATTTCCCATTCCGGAGGATCATACCCGTGGTGCAGCACACTCGAAGAATGCGGTACTGGAGACTGCAATGATCTTTGTACTGCAGTTTTGCATACTGGCATCACTTATACTCTGACCGTGTGCCTCATGCCTTGCGGGGATGGATCTTGTGATGACTGCGGGAACACGTGTCAGGCAGTGGGATGCGTCTACCTCAACTCAGCCTGTCCCGCTCCGTAATGCGCAGGCTTCTTTTCGCGGCGCTATTGGCGATCGGAACTGCACATGCCGTTGTTCTACGAGTTCCGAGTGAGTACGCTACGATTCAAAGCGCGCTCGACGCCATCGCCGAGCATGATACGGTGTTGGTGGATACGGGAGTTTATGCGGAGGCGCTGATGGCGCCTCCGCTTGCATTTACCCTGCTCGGAAACGCGCTAACTGACACCGGAGATATTGCGCGTCCCACGATTGATCCGTCACCTTTGCCGGGAGCGGATAGCCTTGCCTGCATGATCGTACCGGAAGCATCGCACCCCACGATCAAGTACATGGCTTTCCGCAACGACTGGAGAATGTATCCGAGACGCAGCGGAGTTTATTCTACCGCCGGAATCAGAATGTACTCGGATGAACTAAGGATAGATGTTTGTCGTTTTGATTCTGTATACGGGGCAATTAGAAAAGCTTACGTTGAGCTTGAAAGTACTTTCTATATAACCAACTGCTACTTTTGGCGATGCCCATCCGGAATATCAGGCGGAGGACCATTCTGCCGAGTCGTTGTGCATGACAGTAGATTCTATTCCGACTCCACTGGCCAACAAATCTCGGGTGGACCCCGTTCGCTAATAGAGCGCTGTACATTTCAAAATCACAAGGCATGGACTTGTACATCTCTCCGTGGTTCCGATTGCCGGATTGCCAATTGCCTTTTCACGGACTATGGACCGCCGCCGGGCGACGGCGTTCGAAATGATGCAATTGTGACTAGTGATTTCGCCGGTCAAATTGAAGACAACATGTTTCTCAACTGCATCGTTACGCCGTGGCTGATGGATCTGGAGCTGCAATGTGCAGGTGAGGATGTCTTCGTTCGGCGAAATCAATTTCTCAATTGTTCAACTTTGGGTATTTTTGGGTGCGCAGCTATTGGCACACTTTGCAATGGAGCGATTCACGCTCCCAGCAACTTGGTTGTTAGCGACAATATCTTCTCCAACTGCCGGGGCGCGCCAGAGCCTGCGCAGTGCGCTTGGTTCGTGTCGCCGGCGCATCTTTCGCATAATCGTTTTTACAGCAACGGGCCGGACACCACGTCCACGGTATTGGCCAGCGATTCTTCCGTCAGGCTATTTGAGAACGTATTTGTGGGCAACCAGTTAGCGATGGATCAGCAAACCATTGAATGGGATATTCCGGTGGATGCACGGCAGAACTATTGGGGACATCCAAGCGGTCCGTACAACGAGGCGGAAAATCCTGACGGACTCGGAGATGAAGTGCGGGGAAATGTACAGTTTAGTCCATGGTATCCAGACAGCTCTTTTCTGGATACGCCTATTCGCACCACGCCAAGCGTCGCCAGCGCCGCGCTACGAGTCTATCCCAATCCATTCAATTCGACAGCAAATTTGAAGTTTGAAATTCCTGAGCCGGGAATTTTCAAGATTGAGTTGTTTGATGTGCTGGGCAGAAGGATAAAGGAGTTATGGAGCGGGCCGGTCGCGTACGAGAAAACTATTTTGTTCGACGGCAGCGCGCTCGCTTCGGGAATTTACTACGTGCGCGCCTGGCAGACTACGCACAACCGCCCGGCTGCAACCGCGAAACTCGTGCTGATGAAATAGATTTTTTTTCACCCTCCGCATGCGGGGGGCAGGGGGGTTCGGAAAGATTCGCAGCAAAATGCAAAAACGGGATGGCCGCGCAGCCATCCCGTTTTACATTTCGCCACAGAGGGATCACCAAACTCGCCACGTGATTTGGTTATTGCTTGCGCCTTTCTTCCACCTGATTGCGCAGCCAGATAAGTGTTTCGATGGTGTTGTCCGGGTGATTGTTAAAGACGGCGCAGGGCTCACCTTCCGGATCGATAAGATAGTAGCGCGGATGCTCCGCAATGCCCCCGAACTGCTCGGCGAACCGAGCAGTGCTCCAGACAAAGTCAAGCTCCCACTTGCGGCCATTGAAGTCAGTGGTGTCAATCAACGTCCGTGCTTGTTCAATTTCTCCGCCGGTATGGAAACAGTAGAGTGGGAAGGGAAGTCTATTTTCGATCTTCAACTGATTCATCTGAGGCAGCGACCGCTGCACACAGGTCATTCAAAGATATGTCCAGCACTCAATGACTGAATAGTGCCCGCGGAAGACATCCTTAGAGAGTTTACGGCCATCCTTTGCGAGCGTTACATCGAGTTCCAACGGTGCTGTCGGAAGAGCCGTCGGCACCAGTGCAAAATATTTTTCAGCCTGCTTGTGAGTGGCATAATAAGTGAGACGAAAGTCGCGGATAATCCTGTCTGCCGGATCGGCAATCGCACCGGCTTCGAATGCGGCGATGGCCTTCTCACCCTGGCCGAGCTGCTGGTAGTAGTAGCCGGTATAGAGATAGGTATCCGGACGGTTGGGTTCGGACCGGATTGCTCGCTCCATAAACTCGATCACGCGCGGCAGGGAATCCGGACCGGCGGCAGTCAACGCAACGCCTTTCAGGCGAAGTCCCCAATAGTCGTTTGGATTGCCCGCGAGGATTTCATCAGCGACTGCTGAAGAAATCAGCGGATTATTGGCAGCACGTGCATACAGATACTTCGCCGCATCACTATTGATCTCCTGCGACCTGCTCTTGAACCACGCAACCGGATCCTCGAGCTGGGAAACAAGAGCGTCTTGCGCAATGCGTCCAAGGCTTACGTCATTCGGGTAGCTCGCCAGGGCCGCAAGAGCAACCTCGCTGCGTGCCTCATCACTGGACGCCGCGGCAAGATCAGCCCGAAGCCGGGTTTCCGAGTCGGGCACAACGTAAAGTCGGGGAGAGTAGCCGGCAATGGCGATTCCCCAGACGGCGATTAAACCTGACAATGTAAGCAGTTTCATGATAAGCCTCCGGAAGTTTGGTAGATGGACATCCATTCCATGAGACTGGCATTAGAGAAAGATGTTTCCTGCAGAATCAAGAAACGCCATTGCGGGTCTGGAGACCCACAACGCCCGGAAGTTTTCAGATACAGCGGGCCGTACTCTCTGGAAAGAGCGAAACGGGATGGCCGCTCGGCCATCCCGTTTTACATTTCAATGCGAATCCCTTCCCGAACTCCTCTGCCCCCTGCATCTATAGGGCGCAGCGGCTCACAAACCGCGCTGCACCAGAGGAAGCGACACGCAGTGTCTACTTCATCAGCACCATCTTCTGCACGGCACCAAAGGAGTTTGCGGTCAAGCGGTAGTAATAGATACCGCTGGGCAGCTTATCGCCGCTAAACTCGACCGAATAAGAACCGGCATTCTGCTCGCCGCTCACAAGCTGGGCAACCTCGCGGCCATTCAAATCAAACACGGACAGTGTGACCAATCCCCCTTCGGGAATCGAATAGCTGATGCTGGTGCTGGGGTTGAACGGATTCGGGAAGTTTTGTTCGAGACGATAGTCGGTCGCGACCTGGCTCCTATGTGGCGTGGCTTCGGCAGTTGCGAGTTCTTCGCGCGCGCCGTTCATGTCCACCGCGAACAGTCTGTAGCTGTAGGTCGTGCCGTTTTGCACTTCAGAGTCGGTGAAGCTATAGCGATGTCCCGACGGGCTGTTGCCGAGGCTGGCGACCTGTGCAAGCAGGTTTCCATCGCGTTCGATGTCGAAGCGCGCATTGTTGTTCTCACTCAGCGTGTTCCAGTTCAGCGTTACCGTGCCGTTTGCGGCGATGGCTTGGAACGAACCAAACTCAACGGGCAGGACGGCGTCAATGTGCATGCAGAAACAGCCGTTCGCATATTCTTCTTCGGCGTCCAGCCATATCGACATGTACCATGTGCTGCTGCCCGGGAGTTGCAGAATATTGTAACGCGCATGTCCAAAGCCGGGTATGCAGTCCTCTTCGCAGGAGCCCGTCAGGCAGCCCGGCTGAAACTGCACGCCAAGCAGGTACGGATTCGGATACTGGGTATCGAGCGGAATCAGCACCGGTTCTTCGCCGCAAATTCGAACGCAGTAGTTGCCGGGTCCGGAGATAGAGTAGTCTTCGATGCGATTGATTTGGTAGACCGACACGCTGCCACTGACTTCATTTGAAAGGAGCAGCAGTCCACGACCGTTCGGAGACAACTCCGCCGGGACATAGACCGACTGCTCAGGTCCGAGCTCTACAATGCTCACAAGATCCGCAGGCGTCGGGTTTGCGCCATATGCATAGGCAAAGTTTCGGCTTGTGGCATAGGTGACATACGTCGGCGCAGAGGGATTGGTCACATCGTATACGATGACGCCGCCAATGCGCTCGAGTGCGATAAACGCATACACGTGGTCACAAATCGTGGCCAGCGTGACGCCTTCGGGTTCGGGGCCTTTGTCATCACTGCGCGTATCGAACGAGTTATACGCATCGTGCGTGCAGTTAAACTGCGTCGGAAACAAAGCCGCCAAGCGCATTTCCAAGTCTTCGCCGCTATCAAAGACTTGCGTGCCGGTAGATGCGTTCCAGATCGAAAACGAACGGGCACCGAAGGCATGAATCTGCTCAAACTGTGCGTCCGCGTCGGTGCTGCCGGTCTTGTTAGTCACGCGGAGACGGCCAATGACAGTATCCTGCTTGAGTGTGGTCGCATTCGGGAAGACGACGAGATCGAGGCCGTATGCGGCATCGGCCACACGAGCCTGCTCGTTGTTCACGCCGCTGTATTCACGGGCGTCGCCTTCATTCGCAGTAACGAGATAGGTTTGGCCGCCGACAACATACGAGGCGATGGCGTCGGGCTGGTACATTCCGAAAACCGGTGCATTGCGAAACTCGATTCCGGGCAGGTTGCCGGGAGCGATTTCGCGGTCGGTCGGATCAAAGCGCGGACCGGTGTTCCAATTTTTGAGGCCAAGTGGGTAGACCGCGGTGAAAGTTGCGGTTGCGATATCCAAGACGGCGATGGCATTGTTTTCCTGCAGAGTGACCCAAGCGGTCAAACCATCTTCGCTAATCGTAAGATACTCCGGTTCGAAATCCTGTGATGCGGACGCGGCTCCGTTGTTGCCGTAGATACGAATGCCTGAAGCGCGCAGCGCCGCTTCAGTACCATTCAAATAAGTAAACGTTGCAGTGGTTACCACCGGCGAACCCACGCCGCCGGAAATATCAATGATGGACACACTGCCATCAGGATCATTGCTGTAGGAATTGTTGGGCTCGGCTTCATTGCAAACCAGTACTTTCTGGCCATCCGGTGTAAAAGTGAGCATGTCCGGAACCGCTCCGACCCCCACACTGTTCAGGAAAACCCCGGCTGCGTTGAAGAAGACCACCACTCCGGGATTCTGTGCTGTAACGGCTTGCACGGCGACCGCGACGATACCATTTTTGACGGCAACACTGTTCGGCGAGCCGCCATAAGGAGCAAGGCTAATGAATCCCCCGTCCACAGGGTTGGCCGGATCCGAGATATCAAACACGTTCAAACGATTTTGCGCGACATTCGTGGTGAACACCTTGTGTGAGATTGGATCATATGCCGAAATTTCTGCTACGGCGCCGTTAAACACGCCCGAATGCCATGTGTTCAGTCGTTGCAGGTTGAATGACGGAGTTGCGAATGCGAGTGCGGTGACGAAAAGTGACAATGCGATGAGAAAACGACTCATGTCTGGTCCTTTAGATGATTTACAGATTCCCGGTCAAATTCTAAGTCAATCTACTCAATATAGGAACCAGACACTACAAACAGATTGCGACAAAGTTTCCAAACTGTTGCGACGGGTAGAATGAGTGAAAGAAAACGGGATGGCCGCTCGGCCATCCCGTCTTGCATTTCAATGCAATTCCCTTCCTGAACTCCTCTGCCCCCTGCCTGAAAGGGCGCAGCGGCTCACAAGCCGCGCTGCACCAGAGGAAGCGACACGCAGTGTCTACTTCATCAGCACCATTTTGTGAGTGGCGGTGAAATCGTTGGCATTGAGGCGGTAAAAATAGATACCGCTGGGTATTCCATCAGCTTCAAATGCGACGGTGTAGAGACCGGCGGATTGCTCTTCATTGATCAACGTTGTTACCAACCGTCCCATCAAATCGAATACGCTCAAGGTGACTCGGGAGTCATCTTTCAGTGCATAGGAGATCAAGGTCCTTGGATTGAACGGATTGGGGAAATTCGGATGCAACCCATATTCGGTAACAATGTGAAGGCCGTCCGCAGGAGTAGCTTCCGCGTGCGCAAGCTCTTCGCGTTGGCCGTTGAAATCCACAACGAGAAGATCATAATGGTAGCCACGACCGTTCATCAGACTGCGATCCATGAACGAGTAATCATGCCGATCCGCTGACGTACCTGATCCGGGAACGCGCGCGATTAGATTGTCGTCGCGAAAGATTTCAAACGCATCATTCTGAAATTCTGAAGCGGTGCTCCAGCGCAGCAGAACTTCTTCATCGCCGGGCTGTGCAGTGAAGGACAGGAGTTCAACGGGAAGAACTTCGTCGTAAGCAATATCCAAACAGACTTCATACAATGATCCCT
>CAZVXJ010000181.1:0-7053 GCA_964631675.1 uncultured Alphaproteobacteria bacterium | reverse complement strand
GAATTTATCTCCCGGAAGGAAATCTGACCTTGAGGCATTGCCGCTTTGATTCGGTTTATCAGTGTATCTATGCAGACACGGGATTTGTTCTCGCATCCCACTGCGAATTCCGGGATTGCACCTACAATGCAATCTCCTATTGGGGGGCTCGCCTGGATCTCAGCGACTGCGAATTTTCATGTTATACGGGAAGTGTAGGTCCGATCTTGTATGCCGGCGCGCGCAGCCGCATCACAAGATGCAATTTCGTTAGCCAACGTACAGAATCGCATCTCTGGGTAAACGGCGACAGCGTCATTGTGGATAGTTGTCGGTTTGAGGGACAACTTCAGTGTGCATTTTTTCCGCTCAATGTTGTCTGTCGCGCTGGAACCGTGATTAGCAATTGCTATTTCGGGAATCATAGTTTTATGACACGCTTGCTGCTGATAGGTATCCGAAGTAATCCTGCTTACCCCGAACCGCTGCGCATCGAGAATTGCGTTTTCGAGAACAATTCGCCCTGCGGACAAGGCAATACGGCGATTGAGTATGATCGCCTGAACGGTGACTCAACGGTCAGCCTGGGGAGCATGATCGGCAATACTTTTATCAATCATGCGGGCGGCGAGGTGTCTGAAGCCACAGCGGTTATTGCCTTCGGCAAAATCAATTTCGAAGGTAATCGTTTTGAGAATTGCCAGCCGCCGCAAATGCCTGATGTTTACTACGCCAATTCTCAGCAAGATACTATGGTGGCGCGCAACAACCTTTTCGAGCCGTCCGGCTTGGCGATTTCGTCTCAGAACCGCCTTGTTGACGCGCGCTGGAACTGGTGGGGGCACGAAAGCGGGCCGTATCATCCGACGGGAAATCCGCAAGGACAGGGAGGGGAAGTCGGTGCGAATGTGATCTTTGATCCGTGGCATACGGATACGTCGTTCGTAAGTGTGCCGGAACGCAGAAATGAAAACGGCGTGGCAAGCCACGCGCTACAAGCATTTCCTAATCCATTCAATTCGGAAATTGTATTGCGTTTGACAGCATCAGGCCACAGCGAATATGTTGTTGAACTGTTTGATCTCTTGGGCAGAAAAGTAGATGACGTGTGGGAGGGAGTTGTGGAAGCAGAGCGGACGATTCACTATAGCGCGGCGCACCTGAGTTCGGGGATTTACTTTGTGCGCGCTAAAGATAGTGCGCACCAGATGAATGCAGTGATGGAGAAGGTGGTTTTGCTGAAGTAGATACTACTCAGTATTAGGCAGGAAATAGTAGTGTGGAGAAAATGACAGCAGGCAGCCATCGGCTGCCTGCTGTGTTCTCGCCCCGTATTAAACGAATGGGCCTAACCTGAACTGGTCGACGAGCGCAGCTCACGCCGCAACCGTTCTAATTCGGCTTTATAGTAGCCAATTCTCTGCATGAGTTCATCAATGCGCGGATTGGACAGCGATACGTCATTTCCATCAGAGAGAATGCGATGCGTCGCTTCCCCAAGACTGCCATAGGCCGCAGACAATCGGCGTTCGGTCTGAAAGATGTCCATCCGCAGGCGGCCCTGACGGGAAAGTTCGTCACCCGCTTCCCGAAGCTCTCTTAGCCCGGTTTGAACCGTTGATTTTAGATCTTGCCACATAGGAAGTTCTCAAGTTTGATTGCCATCAGACCAATCGATCAGCTTAAGCCAAAGGTACTGTCAATATTGTGACTCCGGCAAACTTGAAATTGTTTCCGGGCCCAGCCACCATTTTGCGTCCTTCTTGGGCGTAGACTTGCGGCCCCCTCCACCCGACGGATGCACGGCATACTTACCCGCACCCATGATGAGGATAGCCATCAGCACGACGAGATAGGCGGCCGCCTTTTCTTTCTGGTTGAACGAGTCAGCAGCATGCCGCACAAAGAAAGCAACCCCAATCGTAAAACCAGCCAGAATCGCCGCATAGCGCGTCCAAAGCCCAAGCAGAATGAACAATCCGCCCAACAGTTCACTGGCTATCGCGGCCGTGGCGAATACATAAGGCAGGGGGAGCCCCATATCGGTAACCGCACCTTCCGCAAAGGCATCGATGCCGCGTTCGAGTTTTCCCCAACCGTGCCACATCAGCCCCAATCCGACTGCTATTCGCAGCCAAAGCAGACCCAGATCATTTAGTTTGTTTTTCACGATCCCTCTCGCAGATTGAGCTCCGCCCTCATCCACTTCTGATAAGGTGCGGAAAGTTTGTCAATATCAAACACTATTATTTCAGGAACTTCGTAGGGATGAAGTTCTGCAAATGCCATCTCCATGTCCGACAGTTTCGAACGATCGGATTTGATCAGCAGCACGATCTCATTCTCCTCCGCAATCTCTCCTTGCCAGTGATAGCACGAATAAGCACCCGGAATTCGCGTGACGCAGGCGGCAAGCCGTCGCTTCACCAGCTCATGTGAAAATCTCGCGGCTTGGTCGGCCGTCGCAAGAGTCGTCACAATAAGGATTTCTGTAGTAGCCTGTTCCAAGTTTGTGTATGTACTGGCGAGCGTCGCTGTGTGAAGTGAGAGGTCAGGCAGCCAATGGCTGCCTGTCTTAAGAAATTCTCCCGGGAGTCATCCGTTCAATCCATCCTACGGAGCATCTGAAAGCGCAATATTAATCGAACACAGCTGCTCTTCGGCAAGTTTCAGAAACAAGAATGCGGGACGGCTGATCTCGTGATCAGCGAGCCTAACCGGCCAATCCGCCTCAATGACCAGCATGTTCCCGTGATTTCCCCCCAGGCGGGCGGCGGTGATATCGCTCGCAGCCACATACTTCAAGGATACGGGTATCAAATAGGTCTTGGAAACACCGTGAACCGTGAACTTGCCCTCAGCGGTCGCTTTAACGGTTTCACCCGGCAAAATACCTGACTTGCCAACTTCGGTCAACTTAGACAAGACAAACTCTGCCCTAGGGTATTGATCGGTTTCCAGGTGGTTGTCGCGCATATGCTGGTTGCGAAGCGAGATGCCGGTGTCCAAGGTAGTCAAGTCGACCGAGAACTTCGCACTAGAAGCCGCAGTCAGGTCAGCAAGGTTTACCTCTAGTGATCCGGTAATGTTGTGGGTTCGGCCGGTAATCTCCTCGACAGTTGCCTTGGAAACAAACTGTACAGTATTACGAGAGTCGCCCTCGAGAGTTTTGAAGGTCCTTACTTCCGCACCAGCCACACCGCAAAGCAAAAGGCTCACACACCAGACTGTATACACTCTCACTCGCATGAAATCTCCGCTGAATGTGAACATTGCTACCCCACCTGAACTGTATACCCCGCCCGGTCACCCGGAGTTCCGCGACAATGAACCCGATCCATTCAAGGGTATACCTGCCGACGTCAACCGCGTGCTACTTTGCCAGCTCAGTAAACTTCTTGCTCGGCACGAACCTCGGTAGTTTCCGGCGCGGCACATTGACAATGTCTCCCGTTTTCGGATTTCGCGCTTTTCGCGCCGCTCGCTCAACCAGCAGAAAATTCCCAAAACCGGACAGAGTTACACGATCACCGTCGACGACGGCATCCTGAATTGTCGCCAGAACCGCCTCCAGAAACTCCTCAGCAGCCCGGCGCGTCAATCCCGTTTTCGCGGATACTGCGGCCACCAGCTCTTCCTTAGTCATAGCCGGCTCCTCTACTTGTTGTTCAGAGCGAATACCTTGTGCCATGAATCTAACGGTTTCGCCACAGAATGTCAAGGACTCTTGCCCTTTCTGTAGCATCGCACATAAGTCTTTTGACTTGGACTCAGGCTGTTGCGGCGCCCTGCAGCCGTACTCCACCAAACTCCTAAGAGGCCGGAAACTGGGCGGTTACTTCAGCACGATCATCTTTGAAACCTGGCGCACGTTTCCTGCTTGCAATTCCAGGAAGTAGACGCCGGAAGAGGCATGCTCGCCCGAGTAGGGAACCGTGTATGTGCCTGCAGGCAAAAGTTCATCAACCAGAATCGCTGTTGCGCGGCCAAAGATATCCCGAACCGTCAGCGTCACGGGAGAGATTCGCGAGAGTTCGAACTGGATACTTGTCGACGCATTAAATGGATTGGGAAAATTTCCTCTCAAGGTTATCCGGACTGGAGCCAACACAGCGGGATCAGGTGCGGCGGTTGACGGGTCAAACCGAGCGATTAGCCCCTGGCTGTCCTCTGTGTCGCCAAACGTATAACCTGCTATGATGAAGCCGGCGTCTGGAACGGCCAGGATTGCAGTACCCACCTCGTTCTCACCGTAATCGAAAGTCTGCTGTACCGGACCCTGTCCGTCGGGGTTGGTGTCAACAAAATGAAAGTCGGTATTGTCCTGGTCATGCGAGTGACCGTGTCCCACGAACAGCAAATGCCCGTTGGATCGTTCGGTCACTGCATGGCCGTGCTCCTCGTGGCCCTCTTCGCCGTAGCCTGCAGTCCACAAGATATCGCCAAAAGCCGAAACTCTTCCACCAAACTGATTCCCGGCCGGCTCGTCACCGTCGCTCAGTCCCGCAAAAACAAAACTGCCGTCATAGGTCTGAGTCACCGACAGAACAAAGTCATTTCCCGGATGAGCGATGCGTCGCGACCAGTAAGCTCCTGCGCCTTCCGCCAATTTGAGAATCCAGACTTCCGTCTCAGCACCGAGCGAATCGCGAACGGTGCCTGCGACCACAAAATCACCCGGACCCGTACGCAGACCACAAGTGAAATTTGAAAACTGCCCGTCTGTGAAGGAAGACTGTCCCACAATTTCGCCGGAAGCAGAAAACAGCCAGATCACCCCAATGGAGTTGTTCACGGTCTCCGCTTCGCCCACCGCCCAATACCCGCCTGCACGTTCACCGCAGTCATAGGCGACGAAATTTGTGTCCGCCGCATGATGGTGAAGAGTCCAGGTTGTATCGCCGTTCGAAGTCGTTTTGACCAGCACCAGATCCGTCGCAAACTCCACGACATTGAGTGAATATCCGCAGAGCAGGAATCCGCCGTCGGAAGTCGCAGCGAGGCCCGTCGCTGCATCGAAGTCTCCGACATCATAGTGGCGGCTCCATTGAAACTCACCGGTTGCGTTGATCACGGCAAGATAAAAGTCAGTCTCATCGCCGGCAGAACTGGTCATGCCACCCATGGCATAGCCTGCACCAAATGGGACCAATGACTCAATGTATTCGTCGCCATCTCCGCCGAACGCATGAGCCCAGCTTGGATCGAAGGGCTGACCCACTGCCAGCAACGGCCATACGACGAGGAGAATCAACAAGTGGATCATGGTGCACGCCTCGCTTTGAGGTTATTGAACTTTTGCAAGAGTAAGAAGCTTCACAGGATGGGTATCAGCGAGTTTCGTCGGTCTTCATCACCAGCATCTTCTCTGTCTGCATTTCTCGAATAGAGTTCGGTATGCCTCCGACGCCCAGGCCGGAGTGATTCAGTCCGGCAAAAGGCATCCAATCTACTCTAAATGCCGTGTGATCATTGATCATGACAGCCGAAGCTTTCAGCCGGGAATAGCATTGCATGGCCGTTGCCAGTGACTGTGTGAACACAGCAGCCTGAAAAGAAAACGGCAGGGAATTTGCGCGCCCGATAGCCTCTTCGAGAGATGTGTAGGAATATACACACACGACCGGGCCAAAAATCTCCTCGCGGCTGACACGCGCTCCGTCCGGCGGATCGAGCAGTACGGTACACTCGTAACACGAGGGCGACATCTGGCACCCGCCTGTTATGAGCTTCGTTCCTGCACTGACGGCCTCTGAAACCCATTCGTGCACTCTCGTAGTCTCCCGGTTCTGAATGAGTGGTCCTACTTCCGTGTCAGGCAGCGTCGGATCTCCGACTCGCAAGCTTCGGGCTTTCTCGCCAAGCATTTCGGCGAACTTCTTTGCCTGGGATTGATGCACAAACACACGCTGAACGGATACACAGACTTGACCCGCGTGATAGAATCCACCCTTCGCAATCGGCGCGATCGCCTTGTCAACGTCTGCATCCTCGGCAACAATCACCGGCGCCACTCCACCGTGCTCGAGTGCGCACCTCGTTCCCGGAGCCAGTTTGCTGCGCAGCATCCATCCAACTCGCGCGCTCCCGATGAAAGAAAAGAACGCGACACGCGGATCGGTCGCCAGCTTCTCGGCAACGGATAAGTCGTTGGTGATAACCGGCTGACACCATTCGTCCGGCAAACCGGCTTCTCGCAGAATCTTCACGAGCCGCAAACACGAAAGCGGTGTTCGTGGATCGGGTTTTATGATGACTGGACACCCTGCGGCTATGGCGGGCCCCACCTGATGTGCAATCAGGTTTAGCGGGTGATTGAATGCGCTGATCGCGGAAACGACGCCAATAGGTTCTAACCGTGTCCAGGCAACTCTCCCGATTGAGGAGGCATTCAAGTTCATCGGGATTTCGCGGCCTGCACTCGTGCGCATATGGTCAATACAAAGTTGCAAGCTATCAATCGCTCGAACAACCTCCACACGGGAATCCAACAGCGGTTTGCCACCCTCGCGAGCCGCTTCCAGCGCAAGGTATTCTGACTGAGGTTTCATCGCTTCTAAGGCACGATCGAGCACCGCAAGCCGCTCACTAAGCGGCAGCCATTTGGAACGTTCTTCGTACAGACGGTTGGCCGTACCCAGCGCGCATTCAGCGGCCTTCTGATCAGCTGTATCCAGCGTCATGATCAGGCTGCCGTCAAACGGGGTGCGTACTTCCAGTGGTGTGCCTTTTGACACGGCACCGGGAATCAGGTTGGAAAACGTCTCAGGCATGGGCACAAAGCAGAATTTGCACTGGCATGCGTGAAAGATACGACTCCCCACCCTAAAATGCAACGGGCACGACTCAATTTGTGGCTAGCTGGGCTTGCAGTACCGTGAAAATTATGCTAAATTAGAGTTACACTTTACTACGGAGAGGATGAGATGTTTCGACTGATTTCACTTGCTGGGTTAGTCCTGGCACTGGCCGTGACGGGTTTCGCGCAGTCCGGAGATTATTCAATGAAGGCCTATCGTGATGCATTGAAGAATGCCGGGCCGGATTTCGATTTATTAACGTTTTTGCAGGATT
>CAZVXJ010000180.1:0-7069 GCA_964631675.1 uncultured Alphaproteobacteria bacterium | reverse complement strand
GCCTTAATATACTTGACAAACGCACGGATTGCAACCGATGTTCCCTGCTCATTTGCCCAGTTTTGTGCGTTTGTTCAAAATTTTGAGTTTGCTGGTTGAATGTCCGGCTTACGGCGACGAGACAGTAACCGCATAGTGATAGATGAGAGACCCAAACGGATTGGGGTCAAAGAACGTGGAGTCGGTGCCGGTGCCGATGAGATTAGCGGGTAGAGGGACGAAATTCGCTGATGGTGCCCTGTAGATGTTGTAATGCCGGCAATTCAAGGGGTCGCCGTTTGTGGCTTGACTGACATGGCTCCACGAAATCTGTACACCCAACGGTGCAGAGCTATATTGCATAACCAAATCGTCTACGGCTTGCGGAATCTGGGACGTGCAGCCATAGAGGTTGTAGATGAGGGATTCATGTGCCGATGCGGGATTTGGCTTGCAAACTGCCAGCGAGAATCGGCAATATATTCGGAGCTTGACGCCGTGAGTCGGACGCAAAACTTTTCACCGTGGCAGAGTGCGCAACTCAAAGTAGTCTTGCTGGTGAAACAGACCCAATGGCTTCCCAAGGCTTGACAAGTATTCCACCTTTTGCTATATTGAACTTATGCTCATGTTCGCACGTACATTGACTTCAGATGGAACCGACCGGGTGACCGCGCTGTGCTGTTCGCAAGGGTGCGCAGGTCGTATTCGGCTTGCGGCAGAGCGGGTGTGTTAGCGCTGCGAATCAGTCAGATTCATAAAGCGAAAACCCGCCAAAAAATCGGCGGGTTTTCTTGTTCAGTCGATCCGTCTCGGGAATTGCCAGGAAGGATAATATGAAGATTGCTCTAATTGCCCACGATGCCAAGAAGTCAGACATGGCCGAGTGGACCGAATACAATAAGCTGACATTGATGCAACATTCCCTTTACGCCACGGCAACCACCGGCGACATAGTGGGCCGTGAAACAGGTTTGCCGATTCACGCACTGAAGAGTGGTCCGATGGGCGGCGACCAGCAGATCGGGGCGATGATTGCGGACGGTAAGATCGATGTGCTCATATTCTTCTGGGATCCAATGGACACTCATCCGCATGATCCCGATGTCAAGGCTCTACTCCGGCTGGCGGTGCTCTATGATATACCAACAGCCTGTAACAAACGGACGGCGGATTTCATAATTTCATCTCCCATGTGGCGAAAGGCGGAAGCAGCCTAGGCTGCCTGCATGACCTGGAATCGGGACTATGTGCAGATCTCGGCGACGGATCTGCTTGGAGCAGTTCGAACCATCCATGCTCGTGGCTGGGCTCCGGGCACCGGAGGAAACTATAGTGTGGTCGTCTCTCGCGACCCTCTGAGGCTCCTCATGTCACCCAGTGGTGCAGACAAGGGTAGCCTCAGTGAAGACAACCTGCTCCTGATTGATGACCATGGCCGCAAGCTGCAAGGAACCGGCAATCCGTCTGCCGAAACGCTACTGCATGTGGTAATAGCCAGCAAAACGCACGCCGACTGCATTCTGCACACGCACTCGGTTTGGAATACGCTGCTGTCTGACCTGTTCGGCGACACAGGCGAACTGACGATAGACGGTTACGAAATGCTGAAGGGGCTCAGCGGTGTGACCAGCCATGAGCACCAGGAGCACGTTCCCATCCTGGAAAACTCCCAGAATATGCAGGAACTTGCTGAACAGGTGGAGCGGATACTGGGAACCGGACGCCGGATTCACGGGTTTCTTCTACGAAATCACGGCCTGTACACATGGGGAGCGACGGTGGCCGAGGCGCTCCGGCATGTGGAAGTACTTGAGTTCTTGTTTGAAGTGCTGGGACGCAAATTGTCCCTTAATCGGAGGAGTGAATGAAATGGCTGTAGTACGCGTGCCGGACGAGGGGCTTACAATTCGCCAAGAGACCGAAATCAAGGCCTACCTCGCGAGCGTCAACATTGGATTTGAACGCTGGCAATCGGATCACGAAATCGCCGACTCGTCAACGGTTGAAGAAATATTGAACACCTATGCGCGGGAGATTGAGGAGCTGAAAGCATCGGGAGGATACGTGACAGCAGATGTTATCGATGTCAAACCCGACACTCCAAACCTCGACGTGATGCTGGCGAAATTCAGCCGTGAACATTGGCATGATGAAGATGAAGTTCGCTTTATCATCGAGGGTCATGGCATATTTCATATCCATCCGGAAGGAAAACCCGTGGTTGCCGTGGAAGTGGAGAAGGGCGATCTGATGCGCGTTCCCGCCGGAACCTGGCACTGGTTTGACTTGTGCGGCGACAAACGCATCCGGGCGATCAGGCTGTTTCAGGATATGTCTGGCTGGACTCCGCACTATACGGATAGCGGTGTTGACAAAGGCTACATGCCGGTTTGTTTCGGTCTGAATTTCATTCCACCGGCACTCCAGAAATTCTAAATGATTTCGAACTACCTGCTGGATATTGAAGGCACGACTACTCCAATAGAATTTGTGCACAACGTGTTGTTTCCATACGCCGGGCAAAAGCTCGGCGTATATTTCTCTGCACATGCGAATGATCCTGCCTTGATCGCCGATTTGGCCGCACTTAGAATTGAGTTTGAAGACGATTTGCGGGCCGGCCGATTTTCAGGCGGATGGAGTGGACCTGACGATGCCGCCGCCTATGCCGGATGGCTGATCAACATTGACCGCAAATCGCCTCCACTGAAGTCAATTCAAGGCCGCATTTGGCAGGAAGGATACGAACAGGGCGAACTTAGAGGAGAGGTTTTTGGTGACGTGCCACCAGCCATGCGACGATGGCGGGAAGCGGGGAAATCAGTCGCAATCTTCTCGTCCGGCAGCGAGTTGGCTCAGCGGCTGCTATTTAGGTACTCCACTGCCGGAGATTTGTCGTCGCTGATTGATCGCTTCTTTGATACTCGGGTCGGGCCAAAAAGAGATGCGCACAGTTATGTGCGCATTGCTGAAGAGTTGGAGGTGCGAGTGGATCAGATACTGTTCGTTTCGGATATACCGGAAGAGTTGACAGCGGCCGCAGAGGCCGGAATGCAGGTGCGGCTTTCGATACGGCCTGGAAATCCGGAAACGGGTGATGCGCGTTTTCAACGCATCACTTCATTTCAACAACTTCCTTAGGTCAAACCAAGCCAGGACCCGCTACAATCGATCGAGATTTTCTGCCGCACGATCAATCGTCTCATCAGGCACAGCATAGCAGAATCTGAGAAAGTTGCTGCGCTTTGCGTCGCCGCGAACTTCACGCCCGAGAAAATCTGAAGCCGGAACTGCTCCCAGATGTGCCTTCTCAATCAATACATCCGTGACCTGTTCTGAGGTCATCCCCGGAAAGCGTGATGCAGTTCCGGCCAGCATGTAATAGGCTCCCTGGGGGAGCAGTGCATCAAATCCCACTTTATTGAGCGCAGCATGGAGCTGTGCTCTTTTTGATTTATACTCATTCAGTCGAGTAGTGTAGTAGTCATCACTTAGTGATCTGATTCCTTCGCCCACGGCATGCTGGAGCGGCGTCGGTGCGCAAACATAGATTTGATCGTTCAGGGTTCTCAACTTTTGAACCAGCGCAGCCGGCGCGGCCAGGTAGCCAATCCTCCATCCGGTGATTGCAAAGGTCTTTGAATACGAGCCCATTGTAAGGGTCAAATCCAGCATTCCGGGCAAGGACGCCATCGAAACATGCTCGTGGCCATCGTAAGTCATGTACTCGTACACTTCGTCGGTTACACACAGAACCTTATGCTTGATACAGAGTTTAGCGATAGCCTCAAGTTCAGTACGCGAGAAGACCTTACCGGTCGGATTCTGCGGCGTATTCACGAGGATAAACTTCGTGCGCGGAGTGATGGCTGCCTCTACCTGTGAAATGTCGAAATCCCAGGTCGGGAATTTCAAATCCACGTATCGGATTTCGATCTGCTTCCGCTTCAGCATCATGTGATGATACGGATAGAACGGCTTGAAGGAGATTACTTCATCACCCGGTTCCAGCAATACTTCCGAAATGACCTCCAGTGATCCGGTGCTTCCGGCGCACACGAGCAGATTATTCGTCTCGAGTGGAATCTTGTTGTATTCCCTGAGCCGTGCGGCAAGTGCCTGCCGAAGCGGCTCGACTCCCTGCGGCGGTGCGTAGGTGTTTTTTCCGGAGCTGATCGCGTGTATTGCGGCATCCAACACTTCAGGGGGAACGGGCAAAAGACAAACGCCCTGACCAAGGTTCACTCCGTCGCTGAACTTTGCAACTTTCAGAGTGATTTCGCGAAGGGCGGGCGGCTCGAAGTGGTCGTGGTGGTTCATGAAATTCAAGATAATTTGGCATCGAACAGATTTGGACAGGTTCCTCAATATACGCACGACTGAGCTTAGTTGCACCCGCAAAATCAAAACACCCGCAAAGCATGCGGGTGTTTTTTTTTGGGGCTGGGGAACAGGGACTCGAACCCCGATTCACAGATCCAGAGTCTGGTGTCCTGCCAATTAGACGATTCCCCAATAGCCTAAACTCATTGATTTCAACGCCATAAAGTTCTGAAATGGCGTCAGAATCAAGACAAATATAAGAAAAAAAAGTCAAAATCCAAAACCCGCAAGCAGTCGAGGTCACAAAACGCGCCGGCTATTTGCACTCTGTCAGACGTTGCAACACCGCACGTTGTTGTGGCTTTTCAGCGGCGAGAATTTACCTAACACTCCCGGTATCTTCCGACCGGGGTCATTTGGATGCTGGCCGCTTATTTGCTCTCGCCTACAGGACAATACCGTCCTATTTGAAAGAAAAGCGAAAGAAATTGGGAGGGACCCCGTGCCGCCTGAGCTCGATGTTAATAATCCTGTAAAGCTAAGTTTGCGAGACTACTGTCCTCAAGCGGTGCTGGACTGCTTTGCTGGCTGGGCTTGCCTGGTCGATCCCGATCTGACCATTCAGGCTATCAATCGTGGTTGGGACGAGGGAATGTCGCGCGGCCACCGAACTGACCTGCTGAGCGAGACAATCTGGAATAAGCCGTTCCTGAGCATTTTTGGAACAGCCGAGCAGCAGCTTGTGTTCCGCAAATTGTTGCAGGCAATGGCAGAGCGCAACCTGACGGGTCACTCACAAGTGGTGGATTTCACCAACGGGTCGCGTCCGTTCCATCTGCAGCTTAACATCCATCCCCTTTTCGACGAAGAAGTGTTCGTCGGCTACGTGCTAACCGCCGTCGATGCAACGTCAGACCACTTGCATCGCCTTGCTCTGAACGAACGGGACAAGAAAGTCCGTGAGATTAGAAAGCAGTCCGCCGAACAGCGCGATCAATTCAAGCAGGCAATGAACCGTCTGGCGGACCGTCACACGGCGGAAGTCTCTCAATTGACCGCAATGACTACAGTGTTCGCAGCGGACCCCCAGGCCTTTCCGGAGCATTTCTGTAAACACCTGATGGAGCTTTCAGGTTCGCTATATGCGACGATTTATGAGTACCACTCAGAGACGCAGACGTTCCGTCTGGG
The DNA here is from genome assembly GCA_964631675.1 of uncultured Alphaproteobacteria bacterium. Classification (GTDB taxonomy): domain Bacteria; phylum Electryoneota; class RPQS01; order RPQS01; family RPQS01; genus CAZVXJ01. Next base: position 1,573 of record CAZVXJ010000180.1, on the reverse strand, counting down.
TGCCCTCTACAATGCGCCCGACTTCTACGAGATGGCCAAGAAGGGGAGCTTGATAGAATTGTCGGCAGGCGAAGCTCCGTGTGGACTGTCTGCTGCGGGCAGGAAGCCTGTACGGTTTGATAACATTCAGCGACGAGAAGATTTTGCTCCGTGGGCACATATCGCGGAGGAGCATGACTATCACTGTATCTGGGCGTTTCCGATAGTGGATGGCGAGAATACCTACGGAGCCTTGCAGCTGTATTTCCGTGATCCCGAACAGAATTTCAGCAGTGAATCCGTCGACTTAATGCAGCTGCTGTGCGGCATGGCGGCTCCGTTACTGTTTTGCGTGACACGGTTGAACGCAAAATCGGCTTCACAGACTCCGGTTCCAACCGAGTCGGGCGATGGCGAATGGCACGAGCTGCAAGTCATGCCGGATGCCTACCGCTATGTGGCCGGCGGGCTTGCTGAAGAGTTTAGTAACCTGCTGACTGGTGTGCTGGGTCACTCTTCGCTGGCCGCCGCTGAACTTGGGGAATCGCATCCGGCCTTGACCGACGTTCGCGCTATGGAGAAGTCTGCACGTTCGGCGGCGCGACTGACTCGCAGACTCACTGCGCTCTCCGGTGAAGCTCGCCGCGCGAATCCGATTGAGCTCGGCCAGTACTTGACTCAGTACGTCGAGAAGGATCGCGGCGAAACGTTTGCCGGAAATCAGGTCTCCGTCTCTCTGCCCGTGGTACCGTGTCCGGTACGGGCAGACAACATGACCATGGAAGTCATTCTGGACGGCATGGTCGAGCACGCATTCGCCGCTTCCAATTCTCCGGCAATGCTGGAATGGAAACTGTTGAACGAAGACGATCACTGCCGCCTCACACTGCGCTACGAAGGACCCGTGATGGCTCCGCGCGGCTGGGACGAAGAGGAGGCCCCACAGCCCATGCGTCATCGTCACTACGAGTTGTTCCTGTCCCGTGAAGCGACCCGCGCTCTCGGTGGAGACTTGTACGTAGAGGCTCACGAAGATGGTACCGAGCTTGTGCTCACGCTCCCATGCTGTGAAAGTGTCGAACCTGAACCTTCAAAATCAGCCGCAAACACGAAGGCCAACGGAAAGAAAGTGTCATGAGCGATTGACGCGTGAACACTCCGTTCTCTGGTCATTTCTGAATCACTGAACTGAAAAAAAGGCGGCGGCCCCATCGGGCCGCCGCTCTTGTTAGCAAACACTCAAAAACTCAGATTACTTCTTTCCGAGCTGATACACCGCAGAGAGCAGCAGCGCAGTCTGTTGTGTGTCGCCGAGATCGAATCTCACCATGGCTTCACCGTGCCATTGGGGATTGAATTTATACTCCACGCCGCCATCAACGTAGAATCCAAACTCGCTGTCGCTGTTGTCCACGGGACCTGAGTAGTTGTCGTAGTCCCAGGAGTAAAAGTGCAGACCGAGTCCTCCTCCGGCAAAGGGTTCAAATTCCCCTTCCATGAAATGGTAGTTCACTCCGGAGCGAATGGCAAGATCCGAAACGCTCCATTCGTAGGTCGTGCCGGCGTAACGCCAATCATAGCCACTGCTCCAATA
>CAZVXJ010000179.1:0-7093 GCA_964631675.1 uncultured Alphaproteobacteria bacterium | reverse complement strand
TATCTTCAAACGCGACAACCGGGTCAAAGAAGTGGTGCAGGTTCAACTGAGCCAGCCTCAGCCACGCACCCAGCCGCGGCGCATCGCTGATGACCGCAAGTTTCAAGCCGCGCCGGCTGAGTTCGACGAGTGTGGTGTGCACATGAGGATAGGTTACCAGAGTGCCGTCGCGTGCTCGGCGATAGGCCACTACGGCGGCGGCCAGCCACTTGTAATTGATGGAACCAAACATTTCCTGCAAGAACAGGTCGAAAATCTCTTGATGTTCAATACCCACACGATCGTAAATGCCGTAGATAGCTTTGACCGCTTCTTCTCGAGCAATCGGCATTCCCGAATCGATCATCGCCGAGACGGCAGCATCCACAGAAACCCGCTTCATGTGCATGAAGTCAAGCAGCGTGTTATCGAGGTCGAACATTATTCCGCGAATCATGAGGATAAAGATACGGCGGTCGCGAGCGAAAAGCAAACCCCGCTGAATCTTCCCACATGCCGTGAGAGGAGAACAGGAGCGCGGGAGGGCACGGAGACCCTCCCCTACGAGTTTGTCGTTCAGTCTTGCCTTTCTGAGCAGGGTTTCGTATATTGCTCTACTGCAAGTTATTGATGAATAAAGCACTTAAAGCATCCTGCAAGGCCAAAACCAAGGGGGCACGGCGATTCGTGCCTCTGTTTGTCCTTGTCCTGGCCCTCTCCTCGTGGGCCAAGTTCCCTGCCCCAGGCGGGTTTGTCAATGACTTTGCCGAGGTCGTTCCGCCTGAAACCGAAGCTCAAATCACGGCCATTTGCCAGGAGCTGAAGCAAAAGACGGGGTCGGAAATCGCTGTTGCCACGTTTACGAACATGAGCGGCGACGAGATTGACGGCTTCACGAACAAACTCTGGGAAGCTTGGGGGATCGGGCAGAAGGGCAAGGACAACGGCATCCTGATTGTCAATGCCATTGAAGAGCGGCAGATCCGCATCGAAGTCGGCTACGGCTTGGAAGGCGCGATCAACGACGCGAAAGCCGGAGAGATTCGCCGCGATGCGATGACGCCTTACCTGAAAGCCGGGCAATACGGCGAAGCCTATCTCGTCGGCGTGATGCTCTTAGCCGATTTGGTTGCGAAGGACGCGGGCGTGACGCTGGAATCGCTCTCGGGCCGAGCACCACCGCAAGTGCAGCCATCGAAAAGCAAGAACAGCAAGGGCTTTTTGCTGGTTCAGATTCTGGTGCTGCTGTTTATCATTTTCATTTCCAGCCGCGCACGCAGAGGCGGAGGATTTATCGGCCGCGGCGGGCCGTTCATCGGTGGAGGATTTGGTGGCGGATTTTCCGGCGGCGGTGGTGGCGGAGGATTTGGCGGTTTCGGCGGCGGCAGTTCGGGAGGAGGAGGAAGCAGCGGGGGATACTGAGACTCTGAAACGCTGAAAGCGGAAATGTCATGCCGAGCAGGGCCAAGCACAAGTTACTGCCAATCCTGTATGCCGTGATCGCGCTTGACCACGCCGGAATTCCGGCTATGCAGAAGGATTAACATATCTTGAACATCCAAAAACAACTGGACTATATCACGAACGAGGCAAAGACGGCGCTGGGCGAGAACCTGCGGTCGCTGGTGCTGTATGGTTCGCATGCGCGGGGCGATGCGCACGCGAAGAGCGACATCAATTTGCTCGTGATCGTGAATGATTTGTCGCCGGAAAAATTGCGCGCGCTGGCGAAGGCCGTGCCGGGCTGGATGAAGCTGCGCGTCACGCCGCCGGTGGTTTTCTCGCGGGAGCAATTTCTGTGCAGCATGGATAGTTTTGCCCTGGAATTCACCGAGATGGCCGCCGCAAGAACAGTACTCGCGGGAGACGATCCGTTTCTGAGTTACTCGGCAGACTGGGCTGCAGTGCGACGCGAACTGGAACAGGAAGCGCGGCAAAAGCGCATTGAGGTCTATCGCCGCTGGCTGGCCGCCGGAGGCAATCCGAAACACTATCCGACAATTTTGCGCGAGACTTTTCCGGGATTCCTCAGCTTAATTCGCGGCACGGCACTCTTGATGCGTGAAAAACTGGAACCCGTTACGCTGAAAGCCGCGCTCGATGAACTGGAACAGCACCCATGGTTCAAGAGCCAAACTTGGGCGACGGTTGCGCGCAGCGTGCATGAGGGCAAGACGCCTTCGGGCAGCGAACTCGTGACGCTGATGGATAACTATCTCGCACAGACGGCGGAGCTGGTGATGTTTTTGGATAAGGCGACGGTGTGAAAGTAGAGCTGGATCAACTTGTAGGGGCGGGTCTCCGTGCCCGCCCGTGTTTGCATTGTTATCGCCATTGCGGGTCTGGAGACCCACAACGGCGACTTACTTTTCGAGTTTGGATTTTCTTTCAAATAAGGGACGTTCATGAAAGCAGTAATTATCGTGGTTCTGATCATTCTCGCGCTGGGCTTCGGCGTGGCGCTCTGGGTGTACGGAACGTACAACGGGCTGGTCAATCTCGATGAAGAGACCAACAAGGCCTACGCGCAAATCGAAGTCGTGCTGCAGCGTAGATTCGATTTGATTCCCAATCTCGTGGAAACCGTGAAGGGGTATGCCGCGCATGAGTCGGAGATTTTCAAGGCCGTGGCCGAAGCGCGCTCGCGCATTGGACAGGCGCAGTCGCCCGGTCAGCGCATTGAGGGAGAAAATCAACTTACTGGCGCTCTGTCGCGATTGCTGGTGGTGGCCGAGAATTATCCGCAGCTGAAGGCCGATGCGAATTTCCGCGCACTGCAGGATGAACTCGCCGGAACCGAGAACCGCATCGCGGTCGAGCGCCGCCGCTACAACGAAGTCGCGACCGAATACAACAAGAAGATCCGCCGCGTGCCCGGCAATATCATCGCCGGCATGTTCGGTTTTGAACGGCGCGAACTGCTCGAAGCTCCCGCCGAAGCCAAGACCGCGCCGAAGGTGCAGTTTTAGAGTAGCGCGTTGCTCGCAACGCCTCTCATCCGTTAAGGCATCGGATGAAAAAAAGCGGCCCGCAGGCCGCTTCAGTCTGAAAATTGTTGCGTGTGCATTCCCGCCGTTGTGCGGAGTGAATGCGACTTCACTCCCCCTGCAAGCAGGGGGAGAAGTCAAGAATAAGTCAGGCCGTCGGCAGATCGTTCGCAGTCGGGCCGAAATCCGGCGGGTCAACCTCAATCGGTTCGAATAGAGTAATCGACATCGCACCGTTGACCGGATTCACGATCATCAGCCGAAGCCACGGCGATGTTTCATCCGCGCGACTGACAAAGGTCATCCATGCTGGCGCGGGCTTCGGGGTAATCTGAGTTTGTTTCTGTAGATTATTCATGTTGTTCCTCGGAGATAGTGTAAAGCAAAGGCAGGGCCAAAAAGCCCGAAGCGTAGTGACCCTAGACACGGAAAACGATGAACGGGGAACGATGAAGAAAGTCAATTCCTTTATTGTGCATACGCCCTGTTTCAACGAGCAATATTCATCGTTTATCGTTCATCTTTCATCGTTACCCTGTGAAGTTTCCCGATGACAAAATAGAAGAGATCCGGCTGGCCAATTCGATTGTCGAGTTGGTTCAGGGATACGTGTCTCTCAAAAAACGCGGGAGCAACTATCTCGGGCTGTGTCCGTTCCATCAGGAGAAGACACCGAGCTTTAACGTAAGTCCTTCGCGGGGGATTTTCAAGTGCTTCGGCTGCGGCAAGGGCGGTAATGTGTTCGGCTTTCTGATGGAAATGGAGCGCATTTCCTTCGGTGAAGCGGTGAAAAGGCTGGCCGAGAAGGCACACATCGCGCTTCCCGTCTATCGCGATGACGGCGTGCCGTCCGAAAGTGAATTGCTGTACAGAGCAAACGGCCTTGCACGGGACTATTTCTATCAACAACTGACGGAGAGCAGCTCCGACAGTGCGCGCGAAGCGCGTGAATATTTGAAATCGCGCGGTTACGGTAAAGATATCATGGATACCTACCTGCTCGGTTACGCACCGGATGGTTGGACCGGACTAATGGAATATGCCACGCGAAATGGTGTGGCCGCCAGCACGCTCGTGCAGGCGGGCCTCGCAAAAGAGGGGAAGGACAAAAATAAACCCTACGATGCGTTCCGGCATCGGATCATGTTTCCGATTCGCAACCTCGGAGGCAAAGTCATCGCCTTCGGCGGCCGCCGACTGCGTGAACCGGATCCTGCGGCGGAAATTCAAGAGGCGAAGTACATCAACTCGCCCGAAACGCCGGTTTACCGCAAAGGCAAAGAGCTGTTTGGCCTGTGGGAAGGGCGCAATGATATTCGCAGACAGGAACGCGCGATCCTGGTCGAAGGTTATACGGATTGTCTGTCGCTGATCACAGGCGGTGTGAAAGTCGCCGTGGCTTCACTTGGCACTGCGCTCACCGAAGAGCAGGCACGGCTGCTGGTCCGGTTTGCTCCGGCGATCTATATCTTTTATGACGGCGACAGCGCGGGATTGAATGCAGCGCGGCGCGCGATGGATGTGCTGATGGCCGCGGGCGCACAGCCCAAAGTGATGCTGCTTCCGCCCGAAGAGGATCCGGATAGCTTTGTGCAGAAGTACGGCGCGGAAGCCGTGTGGAAACTGGTGAATGAAGCGCGTGCTCCGGTGGAATTTCAAATGGAACTCGCCCTGCGCACGAAGCAATCCACCGCCGAGGCCGTCAAGGAACTTGTGGCCACGGCCGCAAAGATAGCGAGCCCGGTGGAGCAGGAGCTGTTCCTTCAATCGGTCAGTGCGCGCACGGGTATCAGCGGTGAAAGTCTGAACCGGGAACTCGCGCGGCAGCGAAGTCATGCTCCCGCCCCGCAGTCGACTTCGCAGACAATTCAGAGAGTGAAATGGCCGCCACCCGGGCCGTTGACCACGCTGGCTCGTATTGTCATCGCAGAACCGGGCGTTCGCGAAGCGGTATTCTCGCGCTGGAGTCCGGAGCGTGTTACGGATTCGGGACTGCGCATGATTCTTGATGTGCTCTATACCGAGTGGACGGCCGGCTCAATGCGCGAAGCAGAGACCGCTCTCGATCATTTCGAGGAACCGCGTCTGCGCGATTTTGTTTCAGAGTGTCTGTTTGAGGCAATCCCTGAAGACGACTTGGATTCAGTGAAAAAACTTTCACTGCGCAAGAAAGAAGCACTCGACTGCGTGGGCAAACTCGAAGCAACCATCGTCAAGCAGGAAATCGACCAGCTCAGAGCGCAGCTCGCAGCCAAGCCGGACAATGAGGGCGAACTGCTTGCGCGCATGGCCGAACTCACGCGGAAGGAAAAGGCACTGCGAGCTGGGGCGATTTAGCTCACCCCCCATTTCCCGCCGTAGCGGGTTAGCACAACAGCACAAACAAAACTCCACGGAGTGGGCGTGCGTTACCCGCACGTAATCCAAATTCAAGAGACGACCCCCCCGCCCCCCCGCACGCGGGGGGAGAAGATAAGATAGTACATGCGACAACAATTTCACGGAACAACCATTTTAGCCGTGCGCAGAAACGGCAAAGCGGCTATCGGCGGAGACGGACAGCTCTCACTCGATGACACCATTGTCAAGAGCACGGGTCGCAAAGTGCGAAGGCTCTCCGAAGGAAAAGTACTGTGCGGATTTGCCGGCGGTGCGGCCGATGCGCTGGCGTTGCTCGAACTCTTCGAAGGCAAACTCAAGCAGTACAACGGCGATCTGACGCGCTCGGTGATCGAGTTGGCCAAGGAGTGGCGGCTCGACAGAAGCTTGCGCAGACTGGAAGCCGACATGGTCGTTATGGACGCTCAAAAGATGTTTGTCGTTTCGGGACTCGGCGAAGTTATCGAACCGGATGATGACGTGGTCGGACTCGGTTCCGGCGGCAGCTATGCACTCTCCGCCGCGCGCGCACTGATCACGCATACCGGAATGACTGCGCGTGAAATCGTGGAAGCCGGGTTGCTCGTCGCCGCAAAGATCTGCGTCTACACCAACAGCAATCTCACGATTGAAGAGATCGAAAAATGAGCCGCGAGGGCGCGCGCATCGGACTCGTGACGGCGAAAGAATTTAAGACCGTCGCGACGGAAGAAGAGTCGCTCGCGGCTTTGCTTCGAGAGCAGGGATTCCGCGCAGAACGACCGGCCTGGGACGATGCGGGCGTGCAATGGAAGGATTTCGACGTACTGGTGATTCGTTCGACCTGGGATTACAGCTATCGCTACGAGGAGTTTTTTCGCTGGCTGCATCACATTGAAGCACTGAACCTTCCAGTCTGGAATCCGCCCGACGTGCTGCGCTGGAATGCGAGCAAAAAGTATTTGATTGAACTCGCAGAGCACGGCGTGAAAATTCCGACAACGGAATGGCTGTACGAAACTGAACCTGACTTTGATGCCGTACTCACGGACTTGAAATGGGATCGGGCCGTCGTGAAGCCCGTGTTTGGCGGTGGCGGAAAAGACACCTATGCGATTTCAAGAGACCGCGCCCGTTCGTGGGCAGCGCAGAAGCCGAAATCGAAGAAGCCTTCTCCAAGACGCGGCGGCTGGATGGTTCAGGAGTTTGTGCCCGAGATTGTTCAGGACGGCGAGTGGTCGCTCTTGTTCTTCAACAGAGAATTTTCGCATGCCGCCGTGAAGAAGCCAAAGTCGGGTGAGTTTCGCGTGCAGATTCAGCACGGCGGAACCTATCACGCCGCCATAGCCGATGCGAAGATTGTTGCGCAGGCGAAGCGCATTCTTGACTATGTGGACTCGCCTCTGCTCTATGGGCGCGTGGACGGCATCGTGCGCGGTGAAGAGTTTATCCTGATGGAGCTGGAAATCTTCGAGCCATGGTTCTTCTTGGAGTACGGCGAGGGGAGTGCGGAGAGATTTGTGAACGCATTAAAAGAGAAGCTTACGTGAATCCAACGACGACTCTTCAAATAGGATCAAAGCTCACGCCCGAGGAAATCGTGCGCGAGCTGGACAAATACATCATCGGCCAGGACGATGCCAAGCGTTCTGTCGCCATTGCCCTGCGCAACCGCTGGCGGAGGCAGCAGGTCACGGGCGAGATGCGCGACGAAATCTATCCGAACAATATCATTCTGATCGGTCCGACCGGCGTCGGCAAGACCGAGG
>CAZVXJ010000178.1:0-7104 GCA_964631675.1 uncultured Alphaproteobacteria bacterium | reverse complement strand
CCAATACAGCCGGGAAAATTGTCATATGCGCGCCGGAAAGAATCGACAGGGCAACCACATCCACATCTTCCTGCATGGCTGCATGCACAATCATCTCCGGAGTCTGCCTGAGCCCCGTGTATATAACTTCCATGCCGGCATCTCTGAACGCGGCTGCAATCACTTTTGCTCCGCGATCATGACCATCCAGACCCGGCTTTGCGACTAAGACCCTGATTTTTCGTTCCATAGACCCCGAGGATGGGAGAAGTGGTTCATATCCACCACTCCTGATAATACTAAACCGCTAATATACAAAAAAAACGGCCCGAAATCAACTCAGATTCGGGCCGTAACATCGGTGCTCAGGTAACAGGGGCTATTCGATTCTCTGCGCGTCCCCAACTTTTTCAACAAGTTCCGTGAGTTCCTTTTTCACTGCGGGGTTCGCTCTCTTTACGGCGTAGGTTGTCCCCCCAATCGTAATCAGCGCCATACCAGACCAGAAAATCCATGCAGGCATCTCCAAATGCATGTCACCTTGCCACATTCCATACGATTCGATGAACAACTTGATTGAAATCCATCCAATGAGTAAGTATGCGACGTCTTCAAGTGCTGGCCATTTCTCCAGAGTCTTGATAAATGCCCCGGCGGCAACGCGCACGGCCACGATTCCGAGTGCCACGCCGGTGAAAACTATCCACAAGTCATCCGAGAGACCCACCGCCACCAGAACAGAGTCTATTGCAAAAGCACAGTCGACAAGATTGACCATCACCACAGTCTTCCAGAACCCTGCAGGTTTGACCTCAAAGTCTCTCTCCCCTCCCAAACGGTGCCGGAAATGCTGAAAAGTCAACCAACCCAGATATGCGGCTCCAGCGGCGCGCAGATACCAAAGGGATATGATCCAATGGGCTGTCGCAAGCATCAAGAACCGGAAGAAAAACGCACCCAATATCCCGTAGAACAACGCTCGCTTTTGCTGCTCTTTCGGAAGCGGACGAACCATGACGGCCATCACGAGTGCATTGTCCGCCGAAAGCAAGCCTTCGAGAACAATCAAAGTGAGGATAATCGTAAGTCCGTGAATCGTGAAAAGTTCTTGCATGAGAATAAGTTAGTCCCGCCTTGCAGAGAATTACAAGACGGGACCAAGATACGTAATCCGATCTAATTTAGCAAGCCTTCAGGCAACGGCTTCAGGCTCCGTCAAATGCATGAGCTCCACTCTACCCGCGCTTACTTGTGCGCTCAAACTCTGTTTTGGCTTTACTCTTCCTGAGAGAATTTCCTCAGAAAGCGGGTCAAGCAAGAGTTTTTGAATTGCCCTCTTCATCGGTCTCGCTCCAAAAACAGGATCAAATCCTTCTCGCAAGATCATGTCTCTGACTTCATCGCTGACATCCAGTTTGATCTCTTGTTGATTCAAGCGACCTTGCACCCGCCTGAGTTGAATGTCAACAATCTTTCGCAGATCGTCCTTAGCGAGTGGCCGAAACACGAGAATTTCGTCAATGCGGTTCAGGAATTCGGGCCGGATGGATCGCCTGAGCAGTCCAATCACTTCACGCTTCACATCTTCATAGGCAGAATCGCTGGTCTCCATAGCTTCCGACCGTGCCATGATTAGCTCTGATCCGAGATTGGAAGTCATAATCAGAATCGCATTACGGAAATCCACCGTGCGCCCTTGGGAATCCGTCAGCCGTCCGTCATCCAGCACTTGTAACAGCACGTTCCAAACGTCGGGATGGGCTTTCTCGATCTCGTCTAACAGTACCACCGTGTACGGTCGGCGACGCACTGCCTCGGTCAGCTGTCCGCCCTCCTCAAATCCGACATATCCCGGAGGCGCGCCCACGAGCCTCGAGACCGTGTGCCGCTCCTGATACTCCGACATGTCAATCCGTACCATCGCGGTTTCATCGTCAAACAAGAATTCCGACAGCGAGCGCGCAAGTTCGGTCTTCCCGACGCCCGTGGGCCCGAGAAAGAGAAAACTCCCGATCGGTCGGTTTTCATCCGATAGTCCTGAACGTCCGCGACGAATCGCTGCGGCTACAGAATTAACCGCCTCGTCTTGTCCGACCACACGCTGCCTGATATGCTCTTCGATGTGCATCAGTTTCGCGCGTTCGCCTTCAAGCATTTTGGAAACAGGGATGCGCGTCCAGCGTGACACCACTTCAGCGATATCTTCCTCAGTAACTTCCTCTTTCAGCAGCGCCTGCGTTTTCTGCGTTTCATTCAAGGCAAGCTGTGCTCGTTCTAGCGCAGTTTGTAGTTCCCGCTGCTTTCCGTAGCGCAGTTCCGAGACGCGCGCCAGGTTTCCGTCACGCTCGGCTTTCTGCTCTTCCAGCTTGACTTGCTCAACCTCCTCCTTCAGCGTGCGGATTTTCTGAATAACCCGGCGCTCCTCTTCCCAGTGGTCGCGCAACTCCTTTTCCTGCTTTTTCAGAGATTTCAGCTCCTCCTCGACTCGTTGTATGCGATCCTTTGCAGCCGCATCTGCATCTCGCGCGATACCCACTTTTTCAATTTCGAGCTGTCGGATACGCCGTACAAGTTGATCTATCTCTTCCGGCATGGAGTCTATTTCCAATCGCAACTTCGCCGCCGCTTCATCAATCAAGTCAATCGCCTTGTCGGGCAAGAACCGGTCCGTGATATAGCGGTGCGAGAGCGTTGCCGCGGCAATCAACGCCGCGTCAGTGATGCGTACGCCGTGATGCAATTCGTATTTTTCTTTCAAGCCCCGCAAAATCGAAATCATATCTTCGACGGACGGCTCGCTCACCAGGATCGGCTGAAATCTGCGTTCGAGTGCCGCATCCTTCTCGATGTGCTTGCGGAATTCGTCAATAGTCGTCGCGCCTACACAGTGCAAGTCACCTCTGGCCAGCGCCGGCTTCAACAGATTGGAGGCATCCATTGCGCCATCGGTTTTTCCAGCGCCGACAAGTGTGTGAAGTTCGTCTATGAAGAGAATAATCGCGCCTTCAGCGTCTATGACTTCTTTCAAAACCGCTTTGAGCCGTTCTTCGAAATCCCCGCGATACTTCGCACCGGCCACGAGCGCGCCGAGGTCGAGCGCAATCACGCGCTTGGTCTTTAGATTTTCAGGTACATCGCCCGAGACGATACGCTGCGCGAGTCCTTCGGCAATGGCCGTCTTCCCTACCCCGGGTTCGCCGATCAGCACCGGATTATTTTTCGTGCGGCGCGACAGTACTTGCAAAACTCTGCGAATTTCTTCATCTCTTCCGATTACCGGATCAAGTTTCCCGCGCCGTGCGAGATCGCATAGATCGCGGCCATATTTATCCAGCGCGCGATATTTACTTTCCGGGTCTTGGTCCTTCACTTGCTGGCCACCGCGAAGCGATTGCATCGCTTTCAGCACTGAGTCGTGATCGACTCTCAAGTCTTTGAAGAGCGACTTGATAGCGCTGTCATCAGTTTTCGTCAGTGCAAGCAGCAGATGTTCGACCGAGAGAAACTCATCTTTCAGGTTTGACATCTCTTTCAGCGCGTTATCAAGAAGTGTTTCGGTCTTCTGATCCAGATATGTCTTGCCGACCGCTCCGGATACTTGCGGCTGCTTTGCAAGTTCGATGTCTACAATTCTTCGCACATCGCCAACGCGTGCGCCTATTTTCGCCAGAATTTCTCCGGCAATGCCCTGCTCATCTTTCAGCATTCCGCCCAGCACATGCAGTGGCATGAGCGCCTGATGCCCGCGATCCCTCGCGAGCTGCATCGCACTTTGCAGCGCATCCTGCGCCTTTATGGTCCATTGGTCGAGGTTCATATTGAGATCCCTTCCTTACTAATTTGAGTATTGCGAATGCCCCAGTGCATGAACCAGGCCCCTTGATTACAAATCATGAATAACTCCGGGCGGCATCGCAGCGCGCAGCGCGTTGACGACAGCAAGCACATCGATCACTTCTTGACTGAGTGCTCCATTGACCGGACTTAGATAGCCGATTGCGGCAAGATACATTCCACCGACACTCAGCAACATTCCTCCCACGGCGCTTTGCAGTGCAATCGAGCGCATACGACGGCTGATATGCATGAACTCATCCACTTTTACCAGTGAATTGTCCATGATCACAACGCCTGCAGCCTCCGCAGTGACGTCACTGTTCTCGCCGATGGCGATACCGACTGTGGCTGCCATCATCGCAGGAGCATCATTGATCCCGTCACCTACATATAGTGTTTTGGAATGCGAAGTTTCTCTGCGAACAATCTCCAATTTTTCTTCAGGACTTTTTTCGGAATGAACTTCAGTAATTCCGACTTCTTCGGCAAGGTATTGCACTTCGGATTGTCGATCGCCTGAAACCAGCAAGATACGCTCGAAGAAGTGTTTCGGTCCAAGATGACTTATGAAAGAACGTCCTTCGGCCCGTGGCGAGTCACGAAATTTGTACACTGCTGCCAGGCAATTGTCAACCATCACAATACACTCAAGGCCCGCGCCTTTTGCTGATAGCTGATCGGCTCCAAGAAGCTGAACTTCGTTCAGTTTGCCTCGACTGGTAATTCGCAGACTACGTCCAGCCACCGTACCCCGCAGCCCCTGACCTGGCTGTTCGCTTACTGCGGCGGCTGACGGAAGCACCAGACTCTCTGCTTCTGCTTCAGCGAGAATCGCGCGTGCAAGCGGGTGTTTGGAATAGCGCTCCAAACTTGCAACCAGCGTCAGTACTTCTTTCGCAACAAATCCCGGGGTAACAAACTGCTCAGTGAGTGTGGGTTGGCCGTACGTAAGCGTACCCGTCTTGTCAAAAATCGCGACACGACACTTTGCAACCTGCTCCAATACAACAGGATTCTTGACAATGATTGCGCGTCTGGCACAAAGCGAAATCGATCCGATGATCGATATGGGTATGCCTATCAGTAACGGACACGGTGTTGCAATGACAACTACTGCCAAGAACCGCATGGATTCGCCGCTGACAATCCACGCGACTACCGCAATGGAGAGTGCAATCGGCGTATAAATTGCCCCCAACTGGTCCCCCAATCGCCGCAACCGGGGACGTCTCTGCTCCGACTCCCGCATGACTTCCATGATTTTCGCATAGCGCGAATCGACAGCGCGACGGGTTGTGCGAATCGTGAGGGCGGATTCCCCGTTTACTGCTCCCGAAAGCACATTCGAACCGACCGTTTTCGTAATTTCAAACGGCTCGCCTGTGAGGTAGGATTCGTCCATCACGCCGTGGCCTTCAGTTACCACCCCGTCTACCGGACATATGTCGTGCGGAAAAATGACGAGGACATCGTCCACCGCAACTTCATCCAGTCCTACATCCTTGATTTCAGTGCCACTTTTGCGATGGGCGACGGAGGGCATGCGTTTGGCGAGCGCGGCCAGCACCGACGATGCATGTCTCACCGCATAACTCTCCAATGCTTCGCCACCGGAGAGCATTAGTACAATGATGGTTCCTGCCAGATACTCTCCCAGAATCACCGAAGTGACGATGGAAACTCCGCCAAGGAGATCTGATCCAAATTCCCGCTTGAGCAGCTTGGCCAGCAGATCAATCAAAAGCGGTAGCCCGCCAAGCGCTAGTACAACAAACAGCGGTACATTATAGACAACTTCTCGCGCTTGGATACCAAATCGCAGGACCAAGTGGACGGCGATGGCCACCAAAGAGAGTACGGCAATGATCGAAGTCTTATGCCGTATTATGGGCATCGTGTTTCCACTTCAGGCAGCGTGATATATTGGTCGTGTCCCAACGATGGGACTGGTTCAAAATCGAGGAAGACTGCGGTGCGTACCCACAGGCCGAACTTGGAGTCCCGCCCGTGGGAACTGTCTATTTTCTTTCCTCGACCACTTCAGCGTCAACGTATTCTGTGTTGTTGCTCGAGGATGCGGAGTTGCTGTTCGGCTCAGAGTTTGGTTCACCGGCAGTCGAAGCCTGCGTCTGGCCCTGCTGGTACAAACTGGGAGCGATTTCCGACCAGATTTGGGTTAACGCATCGGAAGAAGCTTTGATCTCGTTCAGGTCGTGCGTTTCCAGCGCTTTCTTCACCCGGCCCACAGCAGCTTCGAGTTTTGCTTTATTCTCACCAGTGAGTTTATCACCAAGCTCTTTCATCTGCCGCTCGGTCTGGAAGACCATTGCATCAGCGGCATTGCGCACTTCCGCCTGTTCGCGCTTTTGCTTATCTTCGGACTCGTGAGCCTTTGCATCCTTCTTCATGCGCTCGATTTCTTCCTTTGACAGGCCGCTGGAATGCGTAATCTTTATTGACTGCTCGCGATTCGTGGCCTTGTCCTTAGCGGAAACTGAGAGTATGCCGTTTGAGTCAATGTCAAACGTCACTTCAATCTGCGGGGTACCACGCGGAGACGGTGGAATGCCGTCGAGATTGAAACGGCCAATCGTCTTATTGTCAATGGCCATCGGCCGCTCACCTTGCAGCACGTGAATTTCGACGGCGGGCTGATTGTCCGATGCCGTGGAGAAGATTTCCGTGCGCTTGGTGGGAATCGTCGTGTTGGAGTCAATCAGCTTTGTCATCACGCCGCCCATGGTTTCGATACCAAGCGAAAGGGGCGTTACGTCGAGCAGAAGCACATCGTGAACTTCCCCGGCAAGGATACCGCCCTGTATTGCGGCACCGATGGCAACCACTTCATCAGGATTCACGCCGCGATGCGGGTCCTTGCCGAAGTATTCCTTTACGAAATCTACGATACGCGGCATGCGGGTCGAACCGCCGACCAGTATCACTTCGTCAATTTGGTTTGGCGAAAGATTTGCGTCTTTCATCGCCTTCTTTACCGGATCAATTGTGCGCTGCACAAGACTTTCAGTCAGTTCCTGGAACTTCGCGCGGGTGATCGTCAGCTCAAGGTGCTTCGGGCCATCCGAGGTTGCGGTAATAAAGGGCAAATTCACCTGCGTCTGAGCTTGTCCTGACAAGTCTATCTTTGCCTTTTCGGCCGCTTCCTTCAAACGCTGAAGCGCCATGGCGTCCTTACGCAAGTCAATGCCTTCATTCTTCTTGAACTCATCCGCGAGAAAGTCGATGAGTTTCTGGTCCCAATCGTCGCCGCCCAGATGCGTGTCGCCATTC
>CAZVXJ010000177.1:0-7181 GCA_964631675.1 uncultured Alphaproteobacteria bacterium | reverse complement strand
GGGCTGGTTTAAGAAGCACATGAAGTAACATGAGTCCGGTCCGGATTGTTACCATCCCCGGTTCCCTCAGGCGCGGCTCTTACAACAGAATGCTGCTTGAACTCGCGGAGGGATACCTTGAACAGCTGCATGTTGAGATTGACCGCATTGATCTCCGGAACTTCCCTTTGCCTGCGTACGACGGCGATACCGAAGACGCGCACGGATTGCCTGCGGAGGCGTGGACTCTGAAGGCGCGCATTGCCGCAGCTCATGGTATCGTGATTGCGAGTCCGGAGTATAACGGGGGGACTCCGGGCGGACTGAAAAATGTCATCGATTGGACGAGTCGCGGCGACGGAACACCGTGGAGTGGCAAGGTGGTAGGGCTCATGGGTACGACCGATGGGCCATGGGGAACTTGGAGGGGCCAGCCGCATCTGAGGCAATCACTAACCATTCTCGGCGCCAGTGTTATCCCCACAACCATCAATGTTCCTTATGCACCGAAAGTTTGGAATCCTGAAGGCGATTTGCTGGATCAAAAACTGGGTGGACGAGTGGAGAAGTTCGTTCAGCAGTTTCTCGAATTCACTTCAAAGTTGAAATCAACCTGACGAAGTGTATCTTTCACGATCATAAGAACAGGGCCGCGCAACTGCGCGGCCCTGTTTTCTTTTCACGATGAAACTTCGGGGTTATCAGCCCGCTCTCTTCTCTGGCTTGTTGAGTTCCGCACGCGGCCCATTTTCCGGCGGCAGGAACATCGGCCCGCCGCTGGTCACGCTGAATCGTGTTACTTCCAGCGTCTGCCCATTTGTAATGGTCGTCGTGAATGTCCGCGTGGTGCCTTGCACCACGGTCCGCACTTGTATTTCCTGCGACGCGATGCCGTTTCCACAATCGGAATACCAGTCCACCTCTACAATGTACAACCCCAACGGCGGATTGGCCGTCCAGAAAATATTCTCCGGCTGTCCATTGATATAGTTGCCGCACAAGTTGTCCCGATCAAGCTGTCCACCGCTCGGAATCTGCGTGTCGGCATACCAGCAGCGCACACTGTCCGGATCCGTCACCCATAGGTCAAGATCCAGCGGATTTGTATTCCACCATGTCAGGGTGACCTGCACGGCACCCGTTCCCACGGGCAGAGTCGGTGTTGCGGTGCAGCTGCAGCGTCCCGTGTCCGGTCCCGCATTTTGCGTAATCGGATAGTCTATACAAAGCGCCGGACTCTGCGACTCATTCCACGGATCCACAATGACAATGGTATCCAGGTCACGAGTGAAGATTCGCGGATCCGAGTCCTGTCCAAACTGACGGCAGATAACAAACGTGCCCTGAGGCATGCGGAAGTTGCTCTCATTCAGCAGGCTGAAGTGTCCGAGCGGAGACCACACGCCGCCCATGGCGAACGTCGGCATCCACTGCGTGTCCAGCGCCGGAAATTCCAATGTGAATGACACGACACAGAATCTGAACCAGGTCGTGGGTGAAAGATTGTTCACATGCAGACAGCCCCAAGCCTCGGGAATTGGCGGCACCGCTGCTCCGAACCAAATCGAGAAACTTACAGTCTGCGTCACGATTGCCCGGCGGTCTGCATCATAGAAACTTGGATGTCTCTCGGGTTGATTCGTCGACGGGTTGATGCGATAGATGGCGTAGTCGTCGGCGTTGACATTCGGGGATAACGGAATAGAAATCTCGACGGGCTGCGCGAGCACGGATCCCTCTGGACCAAATCGATAGGCTGATGTGGCCACCGTTTGTCCATTCGGAGGCGTCACGGTCACGCTACCTGCCTCCTCGATCGAGAAAGTTATGGTTCCGGGATCTCCGTTTTCGTAACGCGGGACCGCGCCGAGCGGCACTCGAATGCGTGCACCGCCGGGTGATTCAATGGTTCCCACCTCATCCGAGCGCACGGTTCCGCTGGCGGCATCGGCTTGCGTGACCGTAAAGTTTGCGTCGCTGTCATCGAATACATCGGTGTTGCTTTCGCTCATCACCCTGATTCGCGCGGAAGGAGCGGCAACATTGAGCACCGTCCAGGTATAGGACGAAGCATTCCCCGTCGCTAATGCGATATCCACCCAGGTCGTGCCGCCATCGGTCGATAACCAAATCTTGACATTTCCGACGTTTTGATCTGTCCACGAGATAACCTGGGTGCTGCCGCCTGCCCATGTCTCCCCGCCGTTTGGTGACGTCAGTGTGATGCTTTGATTGCCTGGTTGCTGCTCATCGTCATCCTTTTCATCCTTTGGGCAGCCCCAAATCAGCATGGCGGCTGCAATCGTGACGAACAGAACGGCAGTGTGTGATTTCATTTTGACCTCGAGGTTTGTTCCAGAAAACGACTTGAGATTGACGCAAGGAATATGCCCTCTGAACCCGAGAATAGCAATCGTGCTCTGCGAAAAAACCGCACGTCCAATGGCGTTCGTTCGGGCACGACTATTCGGACATATGATAAGTTATAGAGATGAAATTGATACTTCTCGCCGACCTTTGAGCCGAATTGTCAAGCTACGCAATTCAATGTACCTCTCCGATGCCCGTGAACCCCCTACTGCAGGAAGTTAACTCATATAATAAGCTTGAACTTAGCAGCATTGAATTAGAGCAAGTTTCTTGATTTCAGGGCTTTACTCCAGCGCAAACATTTCGTATTATTGGCAGTATTAGTCCGATTTTGATGGGTACTTTGAAACGAACCACGAAATGAGGTGAAGATGAGAAAGCATGTAATTTTCCTGGCCCTCGGTTTAGTATTGGCGCTCGTTATGTCCGCTCAAGCCACGCTCCGCTATGTATCTCAGACCGGCGCGGGCTCATTCACTCTGCCCAGTGCAGCGCACACCGCTGCAGCAACAGGTGACACCATCTTGATTGGTCCCGGCACTTACAATGAAACAGGAGGAGTGACAGTCACCAAACGCCTGACGTGGATTGGGGCGGGCTGGGATCAGGTGAACATCCAGCTTTTTGGAAACAACTTCCAATTTACGAGCGCCAGTGCGAGTGGCAGCACATTCGAAGGGATTCGCTTCAGCGCGACCAGCGGATCCGGCAATGCCTTTCGAAATACCACAACGAATATGGACTCGATCACTGCAAGACGCTGCATGTTTGTGGGAACCACCAACGCAGACTTAATCATTTGGACAGCAACGGGAGCCGCCAGACTGTATCTTGAGGACTGTGTATTGATCCACAACGGTGTCAATCAGAATGCGATCAGCGGACCGCGCAACGGCGGATTGATTCGCAACTGCGTCATTGTTTGCAACGTTGCACCCACCAACGGTAACGCCTATGCCATCGGCGAACCCACGGCGGCAACCGGTGTGCTGGAAGTCTACAATTCGATCTTCCTGAATTGGGATGATATCTTTCTATTGGTCTCAGGTACCCCTGCCGCCGTCATCATCAACAATGCCGCATTTGATTTTGTGGGTGGAACTGCAAGCTGGGGCACGATTCCGGGTAGTTCGGTTGTGGATTACAACGCTTCACCCGCCACCCCCGCCGTCCCCGGCACGAATGGTGTGACGATTCCAAACAATCCGTTCACCACCTATGATACAGCGCTGAATTATGTGATCGGCACGACTGACCTGCATTTGATTGGCGGATCGAATTTAATCAACGCGGGAAATCCCGGCATCAATGATGTGGATGCTTCGCGCTCGGATATTGGTGTCTATGGCGGCCCGCGCCCACTGATTGATAACGGTGTTCCCAACTATCCGTGGGCGGTCAATGTGGTGAATACGCCGAACGTGGCGGGTCAGGGAACTCCCGTCAATGCAACGGCAATCGGCCGTGTAGGCCCGCAATAATAACCACGAGAGGAGCTTTCCTATCATGAGAAGAATTCTTCTCGTGCTCTGCCTGCTCGTGGCCGCACTTGCAACTGCGCAGCCCACGATTACCCAGGCGGAGTATTTCATCGGTGCCGATCCGGGCGAAGGTAGCGGTACGGCCATCACAGTCACCACTCCCTCGGGATCGGTTAATCTCGGATGGAGCATCGCGACCGGCAGCCTCACGCCGAACATCTACCGTGTGATGGTGCGTGTGCGCACCAATGCGGGACTGTGGAGCAGGCCGACGGCGCAGTATCTTGTGATTGCACCCGGCAGTCAAGTGGCACAACTGGTTACCGGTTACGAATGGTCGGTGGACGGCGGAGCTTACACTCCGGTTGACATTGCCGACGCGAGTACGGTTAATATCAGTCAGGTGATAGCTACGGCGGGTCTCTCCCAAGCGGTCTTGCACAAAGTAAATATTCGCGTGACGGACAACGCGGGGCGAATAGCACAGAATACACAGGCCTATCTTGCAATTACCCCGCCCGGACAGACACCGAGACTCATCACTCAATATGAGTATGCAGTGGATGGCGGTGCGCCGACCGTTGTGGACGTAGCCGATGCCGCGCAAGTGAACATCGCAGAGGTGATTGCAACCGGCAGCTTGGCTCAAGGACTTCTGCACAAGGTTAAGTTTCGTGTTACCGACGACCAGGGACGTGTGGCGCAATTTACTGAGCAATATCTGGCAATTTCTCCCGCGGCGCAAGTTGCGCGTAATATTACCAACTATGAGTATTGGGTGGACAGCGATCCGCCCACACTTGTGGATCCCGCCGATCAGCCTGCGATCAGCATCAGCGAGCTGATTGCCACCAATTCAATTCCGGTTGGTCTGCACTACTTGAATATGCGGACGACCGACAATTTGGGCCGCGTCGGTCAGGCGCATCGCGCCGCATTCATTGTCATGTCACCGTTCCAGGCTTCTGTTCCGCGCAACATTTCGGCTGCAGAGTTCTGGGTCAATGTGGATCCGGGTCCGGGCAATGGCATTGCGATTCCGCTGCCGAATGACGGAGCCTATGATGAAGGCACAGAAGATGTCGACACGCTGCTGACCGGACTTCCGGGAGGAAACTACATTGTTGGATTTCGTTTCCGCGATAACACCGGGCGATGGAGCCGCAATGAGATTGACTCGCTGCATGTGGGTCCGGTGGTAGTTGTGCGCGTGTCGGGCACGAACATTCTGCTCGATTGGACGGACATTCCCGCTGCAGATCAATATCTCATCTACCGCGCGGCAAATGTGGGCGGCCCCTTTACTGCGGTGGATTCCACGCTGACCAACTCATACACGGATGTGGGAATCAGTGGTGTGTTCGACCGACGGTTTTATCAGGTCACATCGCAAAGTTCAGCGTTAGCGAATTTCCGCATGCCGGACTTGAGGCCCGTGCGCGACTAATCTACTATTGTAACCGAGAGAGTTCGAGGCGGCCCGCTTGGGCCGCCTCTCTTGTGATAAAGGCTCCAGATACTTGCTAATCGGCCAGAGGTATTGTGCTTGCGATAACGCGGTAAAACTTCACGCTGTCAGACGGCAATGCATCTGTCCAAAGTGTATCGTTAACCGATTCAAAAGTTAGCGGCCAACTATCGAGCTGAGTGCTCTCATAGACCTGATAGCTCCGCGCCGCAGGAATTCTGCTCCAGTTCAAGTGCTTAATCCCCAGGCTGTCCACACGCATCACAACTTGAGGCGCAGGCAGCGTGTCCACCAGTTCGTTAATAAACCACCAAACGTTCTCCGAGTTAATCTCTACATGTTCCTGATTCGCCACCGGAAAATAGAGCGAGTCGAAAGGTGTCAGGCTGTACAGGTCCGGAGCTGTACTCGGATTGAAAAACGGATTGGCCACATTCAAGTCCAGCGCACTCGTCGTGGGAATAAAACAATGATCGGGATAGAAGGCGATAATGTCACCATAGGGCGCGGCCACCTGATCCATCTGCTCCATGCTATTGCTGGTTCCGCCCGGAGCATTGTCCCACGGCCACGTCGCATTGACTGTCACATTCTGCGAGCGGTCCGGCAGCGGCCAAATCAAATCCATCAGCCCTTGAAAGATTTGCAGGCCCCCCGTTGCGGGCAATGCCCACACGTTGCCGCGAATGTCCAAAAGAATGCTGTCATATTGCCAGCGAATGATCTGAACTCCGGGATTGAATCCGATACCGTTTGCATGGCCGCTGCCGTTGATAATCGAGACCAAACGCGGCTGTTGCGGGTAGTTTCCCACCGCCGCCAGGTCGTTCATGAATTGCGCGCGCAATGGATCCGCCGTAGGCGTTCCCTGAGGCGGTGTCGTGTAATGCAATTTGAGCATTTGGCGGGCGGCCGGAGAATTAAGCGCATCGCGCAGGAGTGCTGCCTCTTCTGAATCCTCCGCGAAAAAATTCACCCAGTACTGCTGTCCAAGCGGGATGTTCGCTCCACGATGGGGGCTGTCGAATGCAATCCACGTCCGCACACGATGCGCATTGCCCAATGTCTCCATGCGTGCCAGAGCATACTTTGTCGTCTGTCCACCCATACTCGGTCCGACGACGGGATAGGTTTGGCCCGGGGCGATCACAGACTCCAATGTATCCAGCAGCGCTTCAAACACAAATGCATTTGCCTGCAAATAGGTCGTGGCGTCGGTGTAATTCAGGACGACGGCGTCAAATCCCATTGAGCGCATCGTTTCGATCAAGCTCTGCTGGTTGAGCAGATCGTAGAGCTCGTCCCAGAACATTGAGTTTCCAATATCGAAACCGTCCGTCACGACCATGGGCCGCAGCACATCGGAATGTCCCGGCGCGAGATAGATATAGACATCACCTGCGGCAAACTGGCCATTGTATGCGGTATGCGCGGTGATATGCCACGTAGTGGTCGGCGGCGGAGCATCAATGGCAATCACATTGAATTGTGTTTCCGCCTGAAAAAGTTCGCCGTTCGAAAATTCCGCTCGAAGGCGAATCACTTTTGTGCCCGTCTCGGAATATGAAACGACTTCGTCGCCCGAGAGCATCACCGGCCGGAAACCGGTTCCGTCGCCAAAGTCTATGGATAGCGATCGCAGGCCCTGGTCGATGTTTGTGAAGAATAACTCACTTGCATCCAAACGAAATCGCACATTGGAACCGTGATACGTGCTTTCTACGAGTGGTGCGGCGGCAAATACGCGGAATTCTTCCGTGGATTGAGGTCCGAGTACGATGTTTCCTTTGGCGTCTTCTGAAAATCCGCTGTCTGGCTTCAGGCTGTGATAGCGGAAATTCAAGAGTGCAAGAGGTACGACCTGTTCCCTCTGCCCCTGTCTC
>CAZVXJ010000176.1:0-7185 GCA_964631675.1 uncultured Alphaproteobacteria bacterium | reverse complement strand
ATACTCCGGTGGATGCGGAGGGTACATTGACCGCTACGGCTACCCATTTGCCCGCGGACGAGTATTTGATTCGCTCGAGGAAGACCGGGCTCAATACGATACAATAGTCCCGATCCACTGGGCGAGCGGGGCCGCACTGGCAATCAGGCGTGCTGCCTATGACGAGTGTGGAGGTTTGGACAATGACTTCTTCCTGCACATGGAAGAACTGGACTTGTGCTGGAGGTTTTGGATCTGCGGATGGACAGTCAAGGCCGCACCGGGAGGTGTTGTCTACCATCATGCCGGGGCGGCGCTTTCCGCTGAGAAATTTCATAAGATGTATTACAACCACCGTAACGGACTGGTCATGCTGTTCAAGAACGTAGGCCGTGGGAGGTTGTTCACGACTCTTTTCGTTCGTGTAATTCTCGACTGGATTACAATTCTCACCTCGCCAATTCGTGGCGAGGCAAAGCGGTCGGCAGCGGTGCTCGCAGGCCACTGGTATGTGGTGCGAAACCTGAATGCGATCTTGAGCAAACGGCGACGGGTGCAAAGGATGCGGCGTGTCAGCGATGATTCGCTCCGTCATGTCGTCTTGCAGAGCAGTTTGGTTTGGCGGTACTTCGTGCGTAAACAAAAGACGTTCACTCAACTATTGGCGGAATGGTAAAATTCGACACGCACCGTTGGTGCGCTGCTTTCGTATTTCTGGCGTCGCTTGTCGTTTATGCGATGACGATGGCGGATACGGTATCATTTTGGGATTGCGGAGAGTTCGCCGCTTGCTCCCATGGTTTGGCAGTGCCCCACCCACCGGGTTCACCGCTGTTCTTGTTAATCGGTCGGGTCTTTTCGCTCTTGCCATTCGATTCGGACATTGCCGTCCGTATTACGTGGATGTCAGTGTTGGCCAGCGCATTTTCCATTCTGTTCATGTATCTGATTATCGTGCGTCTTGTTCGGCATGCGCGCGGAATGGAAGTAACGCCGATGGATAAGGCCATCACATATGGTGGCGCCATCGTCGGGTCGTTGTCCCTGGCATGGTCCTATTCAATGTGGTTTAATGCGGTTGAGTCCGAAGTTTACGCCATAAGTCAATTCTTCACTCACATCGTAGTCTGGCTCATTCTTGTTTGGTATGAAAAGGCCGATGAGCCTGGCAATGAACGCTGGCTGTTGTTGATTAGTTACATGATTGGACTTTCGACCGGAGTCCATTTGCTGATGATTTTAGCTTTGCCCGCACTGGCGCTGGTCATCTACTTCCGCCGGCGCACCTTCTCCCTAACATCTTTCATGATGATGGGATTCGGTGTCGCGGTGGCATTTGTACTGGTATATCCCGGCGTTGTAAAGTGGCTGCCTGGCCTCGCAGCCAAATACAGTTTGTGGGCACCGCCAATAGCCATTCTTGCCGTTGCAGCGGTTTACTGGTGGGCGGCCAAAAATTACCATGGAATTATCGGCGTAGGTGCCGCCGGACTGCTGCTGGTGATTATTGGCTATTCGTCCTACTCCATGATTTTCGTACGCTCGAATTTGAACCCTTCGATAGACGAGAACGACCCGGACACGCCGTCAAAATTTCTTTCTTATCTGAATCGCGAGCAGTACGGTGACCGTGAGATGTTTCCGCGAGTGTGGAACCGTAATCCGGAATACAAGAGCGAGTCGGACTTTTTCTGGCGGTACCAAGTCAACAAGATGTTTAACCGGTACCTCTTCTGGCAGTTCATTGGCCGTGAAGGTGCGCCCGAGTTGGAATACCAGGATGCGGGTGTTCAACCAGAGTATTCCATCTTGGGCAGTGTACTGGGCAGTACAAACGGGTTCTTGCGCTGGCTGGCAATCATTACGTGTATTCCGTTTACACTGGGATTGATCGGACTGTTCTATCAGTTTGTCAAGGACAAGCATGGTTGGCTATTGGTCTTTTCGCTTTTCTTCATGACCGGCTATGCCATTATTCTCTATCTTAATCAGGATGATCCGCAGCCTCGTGAGCGCGATTATTCTTATGTGGGCGCCTTTTTTGCATTCGCACTGTGGATTGGGATTGGTGCATCAGCGGCCATTGAGTGGGTAGTCCAGCGCATTAAGTCTGAAACTTCCAGACCGATGATTGCGATGCTTACAGCCGGTGCCCTTCTGATAGCCAGTCCGGTCATGCTGCTGGGAAAAAACTACAGCATGAATGATCGCAGCGGCAACTACGTTGCATGGGATTACAGCTACAACATGCTGATGTCGTGCGAGAAAGACGGGATACTATTCACCAACGGAGATAACGATACTTTTCCTGTCTGGTACTTGCAGGAAGTGGAAAACGTGCGAAAGGACGTACGGATTGTTAACTTGAGCCTGCTGAATACCGGTTGGTATATTCATCAGCTCAAAGATCGAGATCCCAAGGTCCCGATTTCGTTTTCAAAGCAGTATGTCGATCGGTACCTCGGCGACAATACTTCTGAGGCGCTGCTCGCGCGCTACTGGCCGACTGAAAAACAAAAGGTCGAGCTGAACACGGTTGACGGGAAGATGGCCTGGTCAATGCCTGCTGCCATGTATGTCAATATTCCCGGTAAGGAAGACCCCAACCGGGCACCCAATTTTCTTCGTGTTCAGGATATCATGATCCTTGACATCTTGCGCACAAATTACGATCCTTCCAAGACTCCGATTCCGAAGCCAATCTATTTCGCGGTCACAGTCGCCAATTCCAACATGATTGGCTTGCGCGATTACCTTACAATGGAAGGGTTGGTGTTTCGTGTGAACCCTCGTGCTAAGACAGAGCCGACTGATATCAATCCGGCTGTCATCGAGAAGCACTTGTTCAGCACATTCAGAAGCTCATTTCGCGGCATAGACGATCCGGGAGTACATTTTGATGACAACGTCTCAAAGTTGCTACAGAATTATCGCTCCGCATTTCTGCAGCTTGCCTACTACTATACGTCGCAACCTGACACCACACAGATCCCGCCATCGACTGCATCCTTGGATGATCGGATAGAGAATTTTTCGAGATTGTCCCATCGCCAAAAGGCACTCACACTGCTGGAGTACATGGACAAGATGGTCCCTGAATCCGTGCGGCCGATTGGAAATCCAGAGTTATCCGTACAACTCGGGCGCATGTATTACGACCTGGGGAAGCCCGATGAATTGCAACGACGGCTCGATATGGCACTGGCACGTGAGGATTTGCGATTTGACCAGAGAGTGCGACTTGCCGGAATGCTCGTTTCTATTCTCAATGACACAACCCGAGCAAGGCAGGCTGTGATGGCCGCCCTGGGCGAGAATCCAACAGCGGATCTCTATTTCCAGGCTGGAACGCAGTTGTATCAGACCGGTGCATCGAAACTGGCTGCGGAATTGTTTGAGCGTTCTATTGAGCTTAATCCCAGTGATGGTTCAGCCATGGGCGCGCTCATTCAAAGCCTTGAGTCTGCCGGAGAAATACAAAGAGCGAGAACAGCCCTCAAGAAATGGGTCGATGCCCATCCAACTGACGCCAGCGCCAAACGACGTCTCGAAGCAATGGACAGAAGGCTCAATCCTGATACGTTGGCCGCAGTGCCACCAAAATAACAAATACCCACCACATCCTATTTCCACGAATGGTAGTCCAACATCCCACCGGAGGAGTTTGAATGAATCGCTACATTGGAACCATGTTTTTGTTCGCGCTGTGCGTGCTCGCTTTGGGTTCCGCTCCCGCAAACGCTTATGAAGCAAAACAGCAATACGGAGTCGAGCTGCGAGGCGGTTTCGGCATTTACGATATGGGAGATATTTCCACTGGCGCCGAGTATCTGAGACGCCAACGGCCGGGCAATACGCTGACCGAAAAGGATAACGGCGGCATGGCTGGTTTTAGCGGCCTTTACAGACCCGCCCGCCGTCAGATGTGGGAAGTCGGGTATAATGCGATTCTCGATGTTGAGAATCTAGTCGAAAGTTCAATTCCGGACAGTTCGGGCCAGATTCTGATGCATGCCAATGAGTACTTCTTGAAGGGCCATTGGGTTAGCTATTTTGGCGAGCGGTTGCAACTCAGTCTCGGCGGTGGCGTATCCTACTACAATGTAGATATCCAGATCCAGGACGACTTCAATAAACGATACACATACGATGCCGTTGCACGTTGTTTTGGGCTTGTTGGATCGGCCGGTTTGGAGTTGTTACTGAGCGAACGGGTTGGTCTGCAACTGCAGGGCGGAGGCCGGCTTGCAAATGCGAGTGATTTCTCACAGGAATCTACGACCGGAGTCCGGACAGGCGTCAATGTGCTGGGTGGCTCAAGACCAATGGAAGTAAATTTGACAGGCGCCTATGTGCAACTCGGATTGAGAATGTACTTCGATAAGGTAACCCAACCGATCGACTTCTCTCGCTAGGCCGCAAGTGCAGCGCTGCGAGAATTGACGCGCGACAAGGTTGTGCCATCGACGAATACGGACCATCACTTGCATTCTTGCGAGTGATGGTCTTTTCACTGATTGCGAGTACCGCGGAACACCGATTGAAATCCAGATTCAAATCGCAAGATAACACCGATCCATCAGTTCTCTTAGTCATTGGGGCGATCCGATGAAAGGACTGATAGTCATCCCGACTTACAACGAGCGTGAGACCATCGACCACATCCTCGATGCAATCGACGCCTTGAAACTCGGCCTTGACATTCTGATTGTCGATGATAATTCGCCGGATGGAACGGCGGCTAGAGTACGCGAGCGAGCTCAGACAAATCCGCATCTGAAACTAATCGTCAGGGCTGGTAAACTCGGCCTTGGGACGGCATATGTGGCGGGATTCAAGTACGCAATCGCCGAAGGCTATGAGTGTGTTTTTGAAATGGATGCCGATTTTTCTCACGATCCGGAAGAGCTTCCTAATTTTCTCGCAGCGATAGAGACTCATGATTTCGTGCTCGGCTCGCGGTATGTTCATGGCATTTCAGTTGTAAACTGGCCGCTTAGTCGATTGATGCTGAGCTATTTCGCATCCTTTTACACGCGCACCATCACAGGAATGCCGATCAAGGACCCCACGGGCGGGTTCAAATGCTTCAGAATTGAAGTTCTCAAATCGATTGACCTGGACGGCATTCGTTCCGGCGGTTACAGCTTTCAAATTGAAATGAATTTCAAAGCATGGAAGAAAGGATTTCGTTGGAAAGAAATACCGATCATCTTTGTCGATCGCCGCGTTGGACAATCCAAGATGTCCAAGGCAATTGTTCGCGAAGCCGTGATCATGGTTTGGAAACTTCGTTTGAAATCCATAATTGGAAGTCTGTAAGTGCGACAGGACGCTTCTGTGTCCGCACTGATTGTGACCTATCAGTCGCGAAACGAGATTGGTTCCTGTCTGTCGAGTTTGATGAGTAGTTCCGGTGCAAGATTGCTGGAATGTGTGGTCGTTGACAACCATTCCACTGATGGAACAGCTGAGACAGTTGAAAGTGAATTTCCGGCGGTTCGAGTTGAGCGAAACAAGGAAAACTTGGGCTTTGGGCGTGCGATAAATCAGGCCGCAAGGCTGGCACGCGGTGAATATCTTTGGATTCTGAATCCCGACACAAGAGTGCACGACCTGGCGCTCTCTGAATTGGCCCTGTTCATGGATCATCGTGCAAATGCCGGCGCATGCGGTCCGAAGATCGTCAATGTAAAGGGTGAATTCCAACGTGTATCACGGCGCGGATTTCCTACATTTTCATCTGCAGTCGGTTATTCTTTGGGTCTGGACAAGATATTTACGCGGGGAAGTCTCGGATCCTATCATAAGCGATGGCTGCCCGAAGACCGGGAAGTGCAGACGGATTCACTATCGGGGGCTTGCATGTTCGTGCGCAAGTCTGTTTTCGAATCCGTAGGGGGATTTGATCAAGACTACTTTCTTTTCGGCGAAGATATCGATCTGTGCTGGAAAATCGCCGAAGCAGGTTTCGAAAGATGGTATGTTCCGAGTGCTGTCGTTACACATGTAAAGGGTGCCAGCATGAGACATCTGGGCGACAGAGCCGGGCGTGAGTTCTACCGCTCGATGCAACTCTACGTCGATAAACGTCTCAAAGATCGCTATTCGCCTGTAACTCTTGAAGCGATCAAAGCTGGTGTAAGGCTCTTTCAGGCGGTCGGCCGATGGATGTAAAGCAGGAGTAATCCGATGGCAAACCCAGCAACAGATTCTCGATTTGTCGGCAGTTCCGACAAGCCGGCCACAAGTAAGAGCCAGTTTGCTGACTCTTTTGTGATGGAGTTCGAGAGGCCTGTTATCGAACTGGAGCGAAAGATAGCCGAGATGCGCGCCCTGGCCAGTGAGCCGAGCATGCGTTCTCTGGCGGGCGAAATTGATCGAATGGAAAAGAAAGCCGCCAAGATGCGGCTTGAAGTTTATCGAAACCTAACGGCGTGGCAAAAGGTTCAGATGGCGCGTCACCCACGTCGCCCGTACACCTTAGACTATGTTCAACGGATGTGCGAATCTTTTGTCGAACTACATGGAGACAGGGGGTTTAGTGATGATCATGCAATCATCGGCGGCATGGCGGAAATTGGCGGACAAAGAGTTATGCTCATTGGCCACCAAAAGGGCCGCGGTACAAAAGACAACCTATTCCGCAATTTTGCGATGGCACACCCGGAGGGCTATCGAAAAGCGGTCAGATTGATGACCATGGCCTCCAAGTTCAATCGCCCAATCGTGGCTCTGGTAGACACTCCCGGCGCTTTCCCGGGGCTTGGCGCAGAAGAACGAGGGCAGGCAGAAGCGATTGCGAGAAGTCTGTATGTGATGGCTCAACTGCCTGTGCCAATTGTCACGATAGTGATTGGAGAAGGTGGCTCTGGCGGTGCGCTCGCGATATCCGTAGCGGATGAGATTCACATGCTCGAGCACTCCATCTACAGTGTTATCTCGCCCGAGGGGTGTGCGTCCATTCTGTATCGAGACGCGGGGCAGGCTGAGCAAGCAGCGGAAAACCTCAAACTCACAGCTCTTGACTTGAAGAATTTTGGAATCATTGATGGAATAATTGAAGAGCCGCTCGGTGGCGCGCACACCGACTATGATCTTGCCGCTGACAGGTTAAAGAAGCAGATCCTTGAGTCGCTTGGTCGGCTAAGCGCTGCAAATCCTGCCGACAACTTGCGCGCTCGACATGCAAAGTATGAGAAAATC
>CAZVXJ010000175.1:0-7220 GCA_964631675.1 uncultured Alphaproteobacteria bacterium | reverse complement strand
CGCGAGCGTTTGCAGTTCATTATCCCGCTCACTCTGATTCTGATTCTGGCTCTGTTGTACATGAATACGAAGTCCGCAGCCAAATCGTTAGTTGTCATGCTTGCCGTACCATTTTCGGCGATCGGAGCCGTATGGTTGCTGTATTTTCTGGACTACAATGTCTCGATTGCCGTCTGGGTGGGCATGATTGCACTACTCGGACTCGATGCTGAGACGGGTGTGTTCATGCTCTTGTTTCTGGACCTTTCCTACAACGAAGCAAAAGCCCGCGGGCAGCTTCGGACTCAAAGCGAATTGATTGAGGCTATTGTGCATGGTGCGGTAAAACGCGTCAGACCTAAAGCTATGACGGTCTGCGCCGCCTTCATCGGACTGCTGCCCATCATGTGGTCAACGGGCACCGGCTCCGATCTGATGAAGCGAATTGCCGCGCCTATGGTAGGTGGCTTGGTTAGCTCTTTTGCATTGGAATTGCTTGTTTATCCTGTAATTTTCTACTACATGAAACGAAAAACGGTCGTCGGGCCGGAACCGATGGCCGTTCATCCCCGTTAACTATACGTATCGTTCAAACCACCAGATGGAGAAATCGATGAAAATCAAGTTCGCGTTTACCCTTACAACGGCATTGTTGGTACTCGTGTGCAATGCATGGGCCGAAGACACGGCAACACCAGCTACATCGGCAACGGCAGCTTCGGCTGTCAGCAGTGAAGAAAGTGCAAAAGAAACCGCCGTGGCGGCGGCGGCACGTTACCCTCTGGAGAAGTGCATTGTTACCGGAGAAAAGCTTGGCGAGATGGGCGATCCGGTTGTGAAGAATTACGACGGCCGCGAGGTAAAGTTCTGCTGCAAGATGTGTGTAAAGGGCTTTGAGAAGGACCAGGCAAAGTGGATGAAGAAGCTCGACGAGGAGCTGATCGCCGTGCAAAGCAAAAGCTATCCCACCGACATGTGCGTCGTGGGCGGCGAGAAGCTGGGTTCGATGGGCGATCCGGTCAATTACATGTACAAGAACCAGCTTGTCAAGTTGTGCTGCAGTGGCTGCATCGAGAAACTCGAAAAGGATCCCGAAATGTATTTGCAGAAGCTCCATCCGAAAGCCGCCGAGCCAGAAAAAACCACCGAATAAGGTCGCAATTCATGATGACGAGCAAACGAGGCCGGTGTAAACCGGCCTCGTTTTGTTACGGTCAAGGAGTCCTTGCGTTACTCTTCAGCCTCTTCCATCCGATCCCCCATCTTACCTTTTGTAATTCTGTATACGGTCTTGCGATCCACTCCAGCGCGCTGGGCGACTCGGGACATGTTACCCTTTTCTTCTGTGATCAGCTGTGCAAAATACTCACTTTGAAATTGTTCCAGCAATTCGGACTTGGCTTCGTCGTAGGGTCTGGCCACGTTCACGTTGATACGACGGCGCGGAGCCGATTGCAGTGCCTCGGGCAAGTCTTCTTCGCGAATAACCGGATTCACCGCCAGTGAAACAGCTCGTTCAATGACATTGCGTAGTTCGCGCACATTGCCCGGCCAATTGTAGTTTGCAAATCGGTCAAGCACTTGAGGAGAAAATCCCTCTACGTGACGCGAGTAGCCGGCATTAATCTCCCGCAGAAACTGGGATGCCAGAAGCGGAATATCCTCGTCCCGTTCACGCAGCGGCGGAATGACGATGGTTACAACCGCAATTCGAAAGTAGATATCTTCGCGAAGCAGTTTCTGCTTAACGGCTTCGGCAGGGTCACGGTTGGTGGCCGAGACTATGCGAATATCCAAGTCGTATTCGCGATTGCCGCCAACCCGCCGGACTTTACGTTCCTGAATCGCCCGCAGCAGTTTTGCCTGTACCGAAATGTCCATTTCGGTGATTTCATCGAAGAAGAACGTCCCGCCGCTGGCCTCTTCGAGCAGGCCCTTGCGCGTGGTGGTGGCCCCGGTAAATGCACCCTTTTCGTGTCCGAACAGTTCGCTCTCCATCAGGTTAGGAGGCAACGCACTACAATTGATAGCGATGAAAGCGCCATTGGATCTGCGGCTCGCACGGTGAATGGCGCGCGCCACAACTTCCTTGCCTGTGCCGGACTCTCCTTGAATCAGCACACTTGCATCCGTATCGGCAACTCGCGAAATGACGCTGCGCACCGCAGACATGCGCGAGGATGCCGCAATCAGGGCATCTTTAATACGATGCTGCTCAAGGTCGTGCTTCAGCCTGCGATTTTCGAGCACGAGTGCGCGGCTTTTGAGCACACGCTGAATCACCAGAATGAGCTGCTCCCGCGAAAACGGTTTGACCACATAGTCCGCCGCGCCCAGACGCATGGCCTCCACGGCAGTCTCTACCGTCGCATAGGCCGTCATCATCACGACCGGCACATCAGGGCGTGCATACTTCATCTGACTAAGGACTTCAGCACCGTCTACACCCTGCATCATAAGATCCGTCAGTACCAAGTCGGGATCACTTTTTTCTACGGCGAAATCCAGCCCCATGCTGTCCTGCAAGGTGAAGACTTCCATACCCTCACGCGCCAGGATCATTTGACAGTTTTCGAGCATGTCCGGCTCATCGTCAATGACGAGTATTCTGGGCTTCTCCATTATTGTCCTTCCGCCCGTGGTTGAAGTACTGGAAAGTAAACCGTAAACACCGTGCCCTTGCCTTCCTCACTCGCTACTACCACAGTGCCGCCGTGATCTTCTACTATGCGATAGGTGATGGCAAGCCCAAGTCCCGTGCCTGCGCCAACTCCTTTGGTCGTAAAGAACGGGTCGAAGATCTTCGTCAGGTATTCGGCTGGGATTCCGGCTCCGTCGTCCGACACTTGAACCTGAATGCGATCATCAATCTGTCTCGCTGCAAGTTTGATTTTCCCGCCTCTATCGGTCGCATCCATCGCATTGACAAGCAAATTAATGAACACCTGCTCGATTTCCGTGCTGTTTCCCAGCATGAGCGGCATCCCTTCCGGAACCTGATACTCGAATTGAACGCCGCGCTTTTCGATCTCTTTGCCCGCAAGAATTACGACTCCATGGACGACCGAGTTAATGGTGATCGGCGATTTTCCGGTCGTAGATTTCCTGGCAAAGGAAAGCAAGCGGCTGACGATTTTTGAAATGCGATCGGCATGGCGGTGCATCAGCGAGAGATGTGATTCCATGTCAGGTACGTCGCGATTCGCTCGCAAGTCGTCCAGCAGGATTTCGAGGCGGTTCTGGATGATACCGACGGGGTTGTTTATCTCGTGTGCCACTCCCGCCGCAAGCTGTCCGGTCGCCGCCATTTTTTCGGCTTGCAGGAGCCCGGCCTGCGCGTCTCTGAGCTGCTGTGTACGTTGGCTTACAATGAGCTCCAGCTCCTCGTTCTGTTTGCGAATTTGATCGGCAAGTGCCATGCGTTCGCTGTATTCCTTGGTAATCAGGCGATCGGCACGGGTCGCAATCAGCCAGACTACCAGCAGCAGAATCAGCGCAAGCACCAGCGTTGTCACCAAGATTACATTGCGAAGCTGCTCAACTTTTTTGTAGGTACCTCCCACATTGAGCAGAACTTCAAAAGCAAGCCGTGATGTGGAGTCCTCGGTTACCCGCGTTTCAACAGGAACAAATGCCAACAGGTGATCAGTTAGTCCGGTCGCAGTGTCCATGTGTTCCGGCGTCTCTTCCTTCACGAGCTTGGAAACCGGATTTCCAGCCAGTGCCGAAAGCAGCATAGAGTTGGCGGGTTCGTCACGTCCCCTGCGCGCCGTATCCGTCGAAAAAATGATCCGGTAGTTGCGATCATAAATGCTGACACGTTCGACATTGAAGCCGCCGACGAACGTGTTCACCACTCCATGCAGCTCCTGAAGCGCGATCGGATTGTCATAGGGAAACGTCTCGATCGTCAGATCCCATGGTTTCATGTAGAACTGATCGATTACCCATGCCAGGTGATTAGCCACAGCGGCGCTGTTTTGCTCGGCAACGCCAATCAGGTTGCTGCGGCCTATGCCGTAGGCCACGACTCCGGCGAGGCTTACGATGGCTACCTCTAAAAGCACAAAATTGAGGCCGAAGTACCGGGCGAAGTGAGTCTTCTGTTTGACTTGAGGTTGCTGGGCTGTCATTACTCATAAGATAGCAGGGCAGCAGATTAGATTCAACTCACGGCGAGCCGCGAGAGGATATTGGTTTACAGAAGTTTAGTCTCATCGCTGCGAGGCTCGTTGATGGGACTTCTGCGCCCCGAATGTCTTAACTAATGTTTAATTTACGTTTAGTCATTTTGTGGGGCATCCATGCCCCAGATTGGACGAATCTGTGGCTCACGAAGTGCTATAGCATCTTAAACACTAAAGCAAATTATAACTTAATATAATACAATCATTTATATTGATGACAATGTGCTCCACAGACTTGTTGGCACGGCCATTGCCATTAGGACAATCGGGCCGCGTTGAATTGGACACTTGAATCGCAAGCATTGGATAAGCGCAGCCCCTCCTCAAAATGCGGTGGCAGTCACAGATTAGGACGATTCGCCGATGGTTAACTCAGGCGCCGACCGTCCACCGCGACCAACTTCTCGCACTTCTTTTATATACATCTCTTTCAAAGGAATCGAACAGTGTACAGGAAACTCGCATTGGCAATGACGTTGGCGGCTGTGGTTTTTTCGGGGACTCTCTTCGCGGCAACACACGAAGTGATGATCATGAATTCCGCTTTCACTCCTTCCGATATGACAGTTCAGCAGGGCGACTCAATTGTCTGGACGAACATGGACACCGCGCCGCACACCGTCACGGCGACGGACAACAGTTTTGACAGCGGTATGATGCTCACGAATGACACGTATACACACGTGTTTGACGCAGCCGGTAATTTTGCATACGTTTGCCTCTATCATTCCGATATGACCGCTGTAGTCAGGGTGCAATCGGCCAGCAGCGGAACGACGCACTTTGTCAGCATTTCAGCTTCGTCGTTCGTACCACAGCAACTTGATATTCAGCCGGGAGACTCGGTAGTTTGGAATAATGATGACTCCATACCGCACACGGTAACAGCCACGGACAACAGTTTTGACAGCGGTTTCATGGCGGCCGGTGCGGTGTGGGGTCATCGATTTGAGGCAGCAGGGAGCTATCCTTATGTCTGCCTCTACCATTCGGACATGACGGGAGTCGTGAATGCAGGAACTCAAGGCGGAGGCGACACGACCTGGGTGGAGCAGCAGAGTCCCACAACGCTGCCATTAAAAGACGTCCGGTTCTGGAATGAATCTGTCGGTTGGATAGCCGGAGACCAAGGAGTGTTGCGCACAACGGATGGCGGTGAAAACTGGACTCTCGTTCCCACGAGCGATGACTGTGAAGCCGTTTTCTTCATCAACGAGATGGAGGGCTGGGTATGCGGAAACGATGGTATGATTCTGCACAGCACCAATGGCGGCGCAAGCTGGACGCCGCAAAACTCCGGTGTGGGAGAGAAGATTCGGGACATCTGGTTTGCCGATGAGGACAATGGGTGGGCCGGTGGCCGGGATGGTTTGTTGATTCATACCACAGACGGCGGACTCAACTGGAACCCTCAGAACAGCCCCGCGCAGGATGATATTCGCGGATTCCACATGCTTGACAACCAGCGGGGATGGATGGTCGCCTCGGACGGCCTGATACTCTACACATCCAATGGCGGGACCGACTGGGAAACACAATTGAGTGTACCCGGAGGTGAAGAAGATGAGTTTGAGGCTGTGTTTGCGCTGGATGAGAACCTTGTCTGGGCGGCAGGCGGCCAGGGACGAATTTACCGTACGGAAGACGGCGGGGAGAATTGGACTCAGCAAACCAGCGGGACGACGGTTGCGCTGATGGACATTCAGTTTACGGATCCCGACCACGGATGGGTTTGTGGCGCCGGCGGGTTCCTCTCCAAGGCAATGAATCAAGGTACGATGTGGCACACGCAGACGCCTCCATCCTTCTCGACATTGAACAGCATCTACTTCGTGAATGGGACGGTTGGATATCTTGTTACTGAAGATGGTCGGATTTTCAAGAAGCCCGATCTAATAGACAGTGTGCAGCCGCGCGAGAACGCTGGAATTGTCTCGGCAGTGTCGCTTTCGGCAAACTACCCGAATCCGTTCAATCCTACTACGACCATCGAATTCAGCGTTCCTGAGTCCGGACCGGTAACCTTGCAAGTGTTCGACATTCTGGGAAGGGATGTGGCTACGCTGGTGAATCAGACTCTGACAGCAGGATCATACACAGCCCGCTTCAGCGCTCAGGATCAGCCCAGCGGCGCCTACTTCTACCGGATTAACTCCGCCGGCCAGAGTGTCACTCGTATCATGACTTTAATGAAGTAACTCAATATCCGGGCTCACACGCCGCCGCGCACCAGATGCAGAATGCCTCCTGAGTTGGTAACGCGGCGGCGCCCGGAATTTTTTCGATAAGTTCGCGGGTCCTGCACTTGAGGGAGTCGCCTTGGCTGAGTGCTTGACTCTGTGGAAACAGCCGGACCCGCGAACTCTTCTTATTCACATCAGCCAAACAACAAACCGATGAAAACTCTTTTCTCCCTCCTCCTGCTTGCTTTATCCTCCGCGCTCTGCTTTGCCGGTGGCACGATGTATAAGATTCCGGCGGGCAAGGCAACGACTTCAGTCATATTCGAGAGTGAAGCACCGCTTGAAAACGTTATTGGCCGAACCCAGACCGTCACCGGGTATATTGAGATACCGGCTGCGCCCGGTGACGCGTCTGGCAGGTCAGAAATTCATGTGGATCTGGCTTCACTCACAACCGGCATTTCGCTTCGCGACAAGCACATGCGCGAGAATCACCTGCAGACTGACAAGTACCCGGAAGCGGTGTTTGTGTTGACGTCGATGATGCTTCCCGAAACTGGTATTTTACCCGGAACCAGAACTGAGGTGAAGGTAACAGGAAACCTGACGCTTCACGGTGTCACCAAGGAAATTACTCCGGTGTCTCACCTGACTCTGGATCCCAACGGCGGATCGCTGCACCTGCAGTCTGAGTTCTCGGTTACTCTTCAGGATTATCAGATTGACCGGCCGCAGTTTCTGGTCATGAAGCTTGCTGAAGAGCAAAAAATCAAGGTGGACATTGTGGCTTTCAGCGACGATATTGCAA
This sequence comes from uncultured Alphaproteobacteria bacterium, assembly GCA_964631675.1. GTDB lineage: Bacteria > Electryoneota > RPQS01 > RPQS01 > RPQS01 > CAZVXJ01. Next base: position 63 of record CAZVXJ010000175.1, on the reverse strand, counting down.
CTTCACCGTAGGCATCGCTCGGATACGTTTTGACAAAAAAAGCCCGCCGATGATAAACCGGCG
>CAZVXJ010000174.1:0-7248 GCA_964631675.1 uncultured Alphaproteobacteria bacterium | reverse complement strand
AATTTGCTTCGCTGTTTGGCGGTAAAGTGGCGAGCGGGGCAGGGTGGAACAGCCTCCGTTCCGGATCAGAGGCGATCTCAGGGGTGAGTGATTGAGAGTGCATGTTTCGGGAAATCGGCAAAGCATATGCCGTTTTCGAGAAAAACCCCGGCTCCAAGCCGGGGTTTACTGTGAGGGCACCGGGACTCGAACCCGGGACACCCGCCTTAAAAGGGCGGTGCTCTACCTACTGAGCTATGCCCTCGATCGCAATTCGCAATCAAAAAATGGCATTTCGCGGTGGCTAACGAACAATCGTTTGCTCGCGGGAGACTCCAACGGAAACAAGGGATATCGGAGTTTCCGTGAATTCCTGAATGAAATTCAAGTAATTTCCTGCCGCGTCAGGGAGGTCTGACCAGCTCCGTACGCCGGTAAGCGGTTCACTCCAGCCCTTCAATTCGTGGTACACCGGGCGCACCCGCGACAATATTCTGCAGTCCGACGGTAGATGCTTATACGCGCGAACGCCGTCTTCATAGGCCACACAAACGCGCAACGGATCAATCCCAGTCAGCACGTCGAGTTTCGTAATGGCCCATGAATCTACACTGTTGACGCGAGCGGCAAATCTCCCGACAACCCCGTCAAACCACCCACATCGGCGCGGCCGTCCCGTCGTGGCACCATACTCCTCGCCACGCTCGCGAAGGTTCAGATGGGCATCCTCCTCGCCGAGTTCTGACGGAAATGGTCCTTCACCTACTCGAGTGGTGTAGGCCTTGATGATGCCGATGACTCGGTCAATCTTGCGCGGCCCTACTCCTAAACCGGTACACGCTCCCCCAGCAGTTGGGTTGGAGGACGTCACGAATGGATACGTACCCATGTCGACATCCAACAACGTGCCCTGGGCGCCTTCGAGAATAATATTTTTCCCCTCGCGCATGGAGTCGTGCAGATAGACAGAAACATCCTTAACAAACGGATCGATCTGTTTATCAAACTCAACGTACTCCGAAACAATGGCGTCGACGTCCAATTCCTCCCGGCCATACATCTTGGCTAACAGCCGGTTTTTCTCCTCCAGATTCGCACGCAGTTTTTCCGCCAGATAGTCACGATCGAGTAAATCTACGATTCGAATGCCAATGCGGGCAACTTTGTCGACATAGGCTGGACCGATGCCTCGACCTGTTGTTCCAATCCTGGGCCGCTCAGCCTGTGATTCATTCAACAAGTCCAGTTGCTTGTGATAGGGCATAATCAGATGCGCCTGATGACTGATGAACAACCGACCGTCTACGGTGATTCCGGCTTGTTTCAGTTCGTTTATCTCCGACATCAGCGCTACCGGATCAATCACAACGCCCCCACCGATCACGCCGACGGTATTCGGTCTCAGAATGCCGGCTGGGAGCAGGTGTAAGACAAACTTCTTCCCGTTTGTGACTACCGTGTGACCCGCATTTGCCCCACCCTGATAGCGTGCGACAATATCCGCGTCCTCACTCAGGTAGTCCACTATCTTACCCTTGCCTTCGTCGCCCCATTGGGCGCCCACGATCACTGTAATCATGAGCTGCTACCGGCGGTACGAAAAGAAATGCCCCGCTCTCGCGGGGCACAAGAGCAGGCTGCAATTTCAATAATCAACGTTTACTGCCTTTCAGTGCTGCCCGTTCGGCTCGCTCCACGATCACCGGAGCGGCAATGAATACCGTCGCGTAGGATGCTGCGGCCACACCGACGACCATGACAAAACTAAAACCCCTGAGCACTTCGCCGCCAAAAATATAGAGAACAAGCGCAGTCAAAAACACTGTGACAGAGGTAATCACTGAACGCGACAGCGTTTCATTGATACTCAGGTCAATCAGCTCAGCCATGCTCATCTGTTTCAGCTTCTTCATGTTCTCACGTATTCGGTCAAAGACCACGACTGAGTCATTGATCGAGTAACCAATAAGTGTCAGCATTGCCGCCAGCACATTCAGCGAGAGTTCGTAGTCCAAAAAGAACAGGAATGCCAACGTAATCAGAACATTGTGTACCAGTGCAATGATGCCGCCGACGGCAAAATCAAACCGGAATCGCCACGTAATGTAAATCAGCAGAAGCACAATTGCAATGATAGCCGAAATAAGACCCGAATTACGCAATTCCCGACCCACTTTGGGACCGACCTGCTGTACATTTCGAATCTCAATTTTGTTTCCGGGAAATCGCTCTGCCAGGCGCTGTTGAACTTCGAGGCCCATGTTACGATTGTCGGCGCTGGCCTTGATGCGAATGAGCAATTCGTCCTGAGTTCCCAAGCCGCCAATAGTCTTGACCTCACCCACTTCCATTCCGGAGAGGGCCGTACGCACGTCACCATCAGAAACAGTTCGCTCAAACCGCACCTGAACATCGGTGCCTCCCTGAAAGTCGATGGACCAATTTGGGCCACGAATAATCAGGGCGATTAGACCGGCTCCAACAATCGTCAGCGATATCGCCAACGCGCGCCAGCGGTAGGCGACAAACTTAAAGTTCGTTTTGGCAAAAAATTGAGGCATTACACGCTCAGAGTTTTAAGTTGACGCCCTGCTGTGAACAGGTCATACATCAGGCGGGTCAGGAAGATCGCCGCAAACAAGTTTATCACAATTCCCACAGTCAGCGTCAGTGCAAATCCCTTTATTGGACCGGTTCCGTACGCCAGGAGCACCACACCGGCAATTGCAGTCGTAATATTTGAGTCGAGAATCGTCACAGTTGCACGGGTAAAACCGGCATCAATGGCCGCTCGCACGGTCTTCCCCAATCGGAGCTCTTCCCGGATTCGCTCAAAAATCAGCACGTTGGCGTCCACGGCCATACCAATGGTGAGGATGATTCCTGCTATACCCGGCATGGTCAGAGTAAACTGAAACATTGCCAGCACGCCCATGAGGAGGAAGATGTTCAGCAGCATGGCGAGATCCGCGATTCCGCCCGAGGCACGGTAGTACCAAAGCATGAACAGCGTCACGGCAAGAAATGAAATGAAGAGGCTCTTCTTCCCTGCATTAAGTGAGTCTTGCCCAAGAGAGGGACCAACGTTGCGCTCTTCTACTGCATTCACTGGGGCGGGAAGCGCACCGGCTCGCAGCACAATCGCGATGTCCCGTGCCTCAGCCATGTCATCCAAACCGGTAATTACAGCCGAACCACCCGAAATTTTGTCCCGGATATTGGGAGCCATGTAGACTTTTTCGTCGAGGATGATTGCCAGCCGCTTGCCAACATTGGCACCGGTAACGCGCGAAAAGATCCGTGATCCCTCGCCGGTGAAAGACAAGTTGACGATCGGCTTCCCCGCTTGTTCAGGATCGTAGCCTGCCCCTATGGTCGAACTGGCATCTTCAATAGTCGCGCCGGTCAATTCTGCCTGCCGCTTAACAAGGTAAAGCACCCAATACTCTTGCACCGGCTCGCCCATTTTTTGAGTCTTATTAGACCAGTGAAACTCCACGTCCGCGGGGATAAATCGTTGGTTTTCTTTCGCCGCCAGAATGCGAGTAACTTTACTCTTGTTCTGCAACGGCACGAGTACATCAGCGGCCCCGCCCACAAACAGCGAAAGCAGCGGATGCGCGGCAGCAGATGTGTCCGTGGTATCCGCAGCAGTCTCAGAGAACAGACTTTCAGCTTTCGCCATGCCCGTGTCCGACTTGGAAGTATCCGCTGAAGCAAGCTTGCTCGTGTCCGCTTTCGCAGCACTATCGGCAGCAGTTGATGCCTTGGAGGACGTATCTGCAGATTGAATCGATTCGGACTCTCCTTTCGATCGGGCCAAGAGTCCTTCATCGAACCGCGTGAAGATGTCACGTGCACGCTCTGCCTCTACCAGAATCTTAAACTCCAGCAGGGCCGTGCGCCCCACAAGCTCTCTTGCGCGCACAGGATCTTTCACGCCGGGTAGTTCCAATGCAATTCGGCGACTCCCCATCTTGGAAATCGACGGTTCACTGACCCCGAACTGGTCAATGCGGTTTCGCAAAATCTCAAGCGAACGATCGATAGCGTCATCTGCGGCCGAAGTCAAATCACCCAGCACGGTATCGTCGCTTTGGCCGGGCTCACCCCAGTAACGACTAAGCGAGGCCTTTTCCCGTGCGGCAAGAGCCCTGAGAATCTCAAAAATGTCAGCATCTGAAGTTCTTGACCGCTCGCGAAGTTCGGTCATGATCTTGTCGTAAACTTCGTCCTTGCCCTTTGCTGTATTATCCAGCATCGCTACCAAATCGACTTCCAATACAAGATACATCCCGCCCTGCAAGTCCAGTCCGCGCTTGATTGCTTTTGGGCGATAGTTCTTGATATCTTCAGCAAACTCTCCTCTCAAGAATGCGAGTTTTTCCTTCGCTTCAATCTTGCGAAGTGTATCAATCGGTGCCGCATCGATCTCGGCCTGGAGATCAACGTCATCGCGATAGATGTCTGTTCCCAGGCGGGCAAGCGAAAGGCCCGACGACTCCGAGAGTTCCGTCAGCAAGACGATTTCTTGATTGGATAGTTGCTCGTACTTCAGCGTGGGATAGAGGTAGTATGCCCCGATACCAATGACGACCAGCAACAGAATAACTCGACTGCGAATAGATTTCATGGCAATTTATCTTGCACCGAACCAAGGTCAGTTTCGTGGAAAACTAACAAATATACCCTTTTCGTCACACAATGTCAAGGCTTTTTTCCGCGTCTTCGCGCAATAATTTCAATACTTTACCGAAATTGGAGGGCGGCTCGCAGTCCAATCTGATACTCTCCTTTGTGACAGGATGCACAAACCCCAGAACACGAGCATGAAGCGCTGCGTCCGGCATGTCTTCCAGCAGCTCCTCGTAGAACTTCCTTCGTGCCCCGGACAAGACACCCAGCCGCTTGTGTCTTCCTCCATAAGTTCCGTCGCCAAACAGCGAGTGCCCGTCGTGCTCCATATGGGCGCGAATTTGGTGCGTGCGTCCCGTCTTGAGTTTCAACGAGAGCAGAGTCGTGTCTCGATAGGTTTCCAAGACACGATACGTTGTGATCGCTTCTTTGCCGCCGCGACGGACCACCGCAAACCTCTTCCGATCACCGGGATGCCTGGCCAGCGGCGCATCGATTTCACCGGCTGATTTCTTGAAACGTCCCCAGGCGATTGCAATGTATTCGCGCTCGACGGTGCGAGCGGAGAATTGCTCGGTCAACATGCGGTGCACTGTCTCGTCCTTCGCCACAACGAGCAAGCCCGATGTGCCTTTGTCCAGTCGATGCACAATCCCCGGGCGAATCGAATTCTGATTTCCGCCTATGGCCTTCGAGTGGGAGACGGCAATTCTGCTTCGCGTTACCGTTTTCCGCTTTCCATTTTCTGTTTTCCCGAAATACCCCATTAGTGCGTTCACGAGCGTGCCCGCAAAATGCCCATGTGCAGGATGGGTCACCATGCCGGACGGTTTGTTGACAACGAGCAGGTGCTTGTCTTCAAAAAAAATATCCAGCCGGACATCTTCCGGCAGGATATCATGCACCGTCTGGTCACGGAAAAAGATCTCCACCGTTTCTCCGGGACCAATCTTTTGTGATTTTTTCGGGAAACGGCCTTCTACAAACACGAGACCCGAATCGATCAGTTCATGGACTTTGTGCCTGGAAATCGATGGCAGCGTCTGCTGCAAGAAACGGTCAATGCGTTCCCGTTGCTGTCCCGGAGCTGTCGTGAGACGAAAGGGCTTGGGTTCCTTCTTTGCTTTCTGAGGAGATTCTGGAGTCATTATCCGTTTCGAGGGAGCCAATTTCGGGGGAACCATTCTTGCGCTGATGCAGCAGGATGAGGGTGAATAGCAGGACGACGCCAATCGTGACGCACGAGTCGGCAACGTTAAAAACCGGCCAACGGTCCATGATGAAATCCGGAAAGTCGACGTCCACGAAGTCTGTAACTTCCCTGAATAAAAGCCGGTCAATCGAGTTTCCAATTGCACCGGCGAGAAACAGCATTACCGGAATACGATAGATGCTCCGGTCGCGAATCAAACCGAACAAATAGACCGCCAGCATCACTGCGGCGGCCCAGCCAAATACCAAGAGAGTCGTTTTCCACGGAACGGGCAGTCCAAATGCGACCCCCGGATTCAGAACGAACGTAAGCCGAAGAAAGTCATCGCCAATCAGCCGGACGGATTCGCCGAGGTCAAAATTTTGGCGAACCAAGTACTTCGTATACTGATCTAATCCCACCAGAGCGAATACAGCAACAAACCATGGCCAAACGCTTGGCCTTTCGACGTTCACGGCCGGAGATGGATCAGTCAGAGCCGTTTCGCTCCTCTTCGTTCTTCTTCTTTGCGGCAATGCTCAAGCGAGCATGAGGAATCGCTTCAAGCCGTTTGAATTCGATTGGATTCCCCGATTCCTGACAATAACCATAGGTTCCGTTGTCAATCCGGTCAAGTGCCGCGTCCAAATGCTGCAGCATCTTGCCCTCGCGACTTGCAAACAAGAAAGCCTTCTCGCGCTCCTGTGCGTCGGTCCCTTGGTCAGCCATGTGGTAGCTGTAGGTGGAATTGTCACCAGAGTACTGATCGGAGGTCGTCTCCATCGAGGTCTCGCGCAAGTAACTCAGTTCCTTAAGTATCTCCTTGCGCTTCTCCATGATGAGCTCGCGGAAATACTCTTTCCACTCAGGTGAGTACTCGTGCGGCTTGTCACCGGTCGGCCACTTTGCCCGCTCGGGTGCCTTCTCCGGCTTCGTTGCTTTCGCCTTTGCCCCTGTTTTATTCGTGGTCATGAAACTCCCTGACGTAGCCCATTTTAGGTGGTGGTTGTCACTCTGCTCTCTGCACGGCTGACCGAAAGCAAGAACAAGTGACCGTTAGACTCTAGTTCAATACCTGCTTCAGCCCGATTTAACTCCAACTCCACTGCCAAAGTTTCCCGCCGTATATAGTCTCCGAACTTTTCTACCGCATGACAAAGTTCGTCTGATTCACTTGAAACAACCAGTGCAATCCGGTCCGTAATCTCAAAACCGAGCTGCTTTCGCTGGTTTTGAACATGATGTACGATTTCCCGCGCATGACCCTCTGCAATGAGATCGTCAGTCAGAGCAGCTTCAAGGGCAATCGTCATATAGCCATCGGACTTTAGAACCAAACCCTCGCGCTCGAGTCGCCGAATCTGGATATCCTCTCCTGTCAATTCAATGCCGACATCTGCCGGTTCATCGCATCCTGCACGTCGCGCGGCGGGATGATCTCG